>NZ_LMDO01000010.1:0-130910 GCF_001425105.1 Pseudomonas sp. Root401
TACGTTCGCGTGAATAGTACGTCACAACCTGTCTCTTTCCGCCCTCGGTGTGCTTTTGGGGGTAAATCCGGAGAGGCGACAACTATCCTGACACCGGGGGCACCACTCGGTGCCTCGCTTAGGCTCGGCATGCCCGAACGCAGGCATTGCTCCGTGGGCCCACTGCGCAATGCCTGCGTTCGGCCATCGTCGTTAACGGGGCGCCCCAGATCAAGATCAAAAGCGAGGCGGCCTAACGGCCGGCCTGGTTCTCCTGGTCATACACCTGTCAGATCTGTGGGAGCAAAGCTTGCTCGCGAGGCGGCCTAGCAGCCGGCCTATCTCTCCGACCGTACCCCGATCTTATTGTGGGAGCGAGCTTGCTCGCGATAGCGGCGGGTCAGTCAATATTTGAATTGAATGATGAATTGCAATCGCGAGCAAGCTCGCAGGGGAGGGTTCTAAATGCCAGAAACACAAACCCCGGCACTAGGCCGGGGTTGGTGGTACTGCCTACAACCTTACACCAGCGCAGCAATCGCCGCGTTGAAGGTGTTGCTCGGGCGCATGGCCTTGCTGGTCAGCTCCGGGTTGGCGAAGTAGTAACCGCCGATGTCCACGGGCTTGCCTTGGACGGCATTGAGTTCGGCAACGATTTTTTCTTCGTTGTCGGTCAATGTCTTGGCCAGGGAAGCGAACTGAGCCTTGAGGGCTGCGTCGTCGTCCTGGGCGGCCAGTGCCTGGGCCCAGAACAGGGTCAGGTAGAAGTGGCTGCCGCGGTTGTCGATGCCGCCGACCTTGCGCGAAGGCGACTTGTTGCGGTCCAGGAACTCACCGGTAGCCTGGTCCAGGGTCTTGGCCAGCACCAGTGCTTTCGGGTTGTTGTAGGTCACGCCCAGGTGCTCGAGGGACGCGGCCAGGGCCAGGAACTCGCCCAGGGAATCCCAGCGCAGGAAATTTTCTTCCAGCAACTGCTGCACATGCTTGGGTGCCGAGCCGCCAGCGCCGGTTTCGAACAGGCCACCGCCGTTCATCAGCGGCACGATCGACAGCATCTTGGCGCTGGTGCCCAGTTCCATGATCGGGAACAGGTCGGTCAGGTAGTCGCGCAGTACGTTGCCGGTCACCGAGATGGTGTCCTTGCCTTCGCGGGTGCGGGCCAGGGTGAACTTCATCGCGTCGACCGGCGACATGATGCGGATGTCCAGGCCGGCAGTGTCGTAGTCCTTCAGGTAAGTCTGGACCTTCTCGATCACGACGCCGTCATGGGCGCGCATCGGGTCCAGCCAGAAGATCGCCGGGGTGCTGCTGGCGCGGGCGCGGTTGACGGCCAGTTTGACCCAGTCCTGGATCGGCGCGTCTTTGGTCTGGCACATGCGGAAGATGTCGCCAGCTTCGACGCTCTGCTCCAGCAGGGTGCGACCGTTGTTGTCCGAAACACGGACCACGCCGTCGACCTTGATCTGGAAGGTCTTGTCGTGGGAGCCGTACTCTTCGGCTTTCTTGGCCATCAGGCCAACGTTCGGCACGCTGCCCATGGTGGTTGGGTCGAAGGCGCCGTGTTGCTTGCAGTCTTCGATCACCGCCTGGTAGATGGTGGCGTAGCAGCGATCCGGGATCACGGCCTTGGTGTCGTGCAGCTGGCCGTCGGTGCCCCACATCTTGCCGGAGTCACGGATCATGGCCGGCATCGAGGCGTCGACGATGACGTCGCTCGGCACGTGCAGGTTGGTGATGCCTTTGTCGGAGTTGACCATCGCCAGGGATGGGCGTGCCGCGTAGACCGCCTGGATGTCAGCTTCGATCTGCGCCTGCTGCTCGGCCGGCAGGGCCTTGATGCGGGCGTACAGGTCGCCGATGCCGTTGTTCAGGTTGAAGCCGATCTGCTCCAGCACTTGGGCGTGCTTGGCCAGGGCGTCTTTATAGAACTCGGCAACGATCTGGCCGAACATGATCGGGTCGGAGACCTTCATCATGGTGGCTTTGAGGTGAACCGACAGCAGGACGCCTTTTTGCTTGGCGTCTTCGATTTCAGCGGCGATGAAGTCGCGCAGGGCGTTTTTGCTCATCACGGCGCAGTCGAGGATCTCACCGGCTTGTACGGTGGTTTTTTCCTTCAGGACAGTGGCAGTGCCGTCCTGGGCGATCAGCTCGATTTTCACGCTGCCGGCGGCGTCGATCAGGGCGGCTTTTTCGCTGCCGTAGAAATCGCCGGTGCTCATGTGGGCTACATGGGACTTGGAGTCGGCTGCCCAGGCGCCCATTTTGTGCGGGTGCTTGCGGGCGTAGTTCTTGACCGACAGCGGTGCGCGACGGTCGGAGTTGCCTTCGCGCAGGACCGGGTTCACGGCGCTGCCCTTGATCTTGTCGTAGCGGGCGCGAGCGTCTTTCTCGGCGTCGCTGCTCACGGTTTCCGGGTAGTCCGGCAGTGCGTAGCCCTGGGCCTGCAATTCCTTGATCGCAGCCTGCAGTTGCGGCACCGAGGCGCTGATGTTCGGCAGCTTGATGATATTGGCTTCAGGCGTAACGGCCAGGTCGCCCAGTTCGGCGAGGTGGTCGGCTACGGCTTTGTCACCCAGTTGCTCGGGGAAGCTGGCCAGGATGCGCCCTGCGAGGGAGATATCGCGGGTTTCCACGGCGATATCGGCCGAAGCGGTAAAGGCTTCGACGATCGGCAGCAGCGAGTAGGTGGCGAGGGCGGGCGCTTCGTCGGTGAAGGTATAGATGATCTTCGAGCGGGTGGGCATATTCGGATTAACTCTCTTCTTTGCTAAAGCATGCGCAGAAACTCGAGGGGCGCCGGGTAAGCGCGTTCGTTCAAAGTCATCCGTGAACCGAATGTCGAGGTTTCTTCGCGGTGATGTTGGGTGCATCAGTCGAGCGTCAAGCGGTTGGGCCGCGGTAACGGTCCGGCTTTTAAACTGGCGGAAAGACCTGTGATAGAGCACTCAGCCAGTGTGACCCTGTGGTCAGCGGCGGCATTATACATAGGTAGCTGGCAATCTGCCGATGGTTCATAGACTTCCGTACACGTCCATTGGTCTAAACGTCGCAGTACCCAAGGAGCAGGCTATGCTCATGTTTGGCGCTTTTCCCTTGGTTTTCAGGATTGTACATCGCGAACTGCAACGCTTTCCCCCGGATGAGCCTAACGTAGGGTTTGCGCGCCGATTCAAGTGGGGTACGCTCGAACGCAGCCAGATGTTCAATCCAAGCAACGGAGTTCAGCATGGGGTATCAAAAGATTCAGGTTCCAGCCGTCGGTGACAAAATCACCGTCAATGCAGACCATTCTCTTAATGTTCCCGACAACCCGATCATCCCCTTCATTGAAGGCGACGGCATTGGCGTCGATATCAGTCCGGTCATGATCAAGGTTGTGGACGCTGCGGTTCAGAAGGCCTATGGCGGCAAGCGCAAGATTTCCTGGATGGAAGTCTATGCCGGTGAGAAAGCGACTCAAGTCTACGACCAGGACACCTGGCTGCCCCAGGAAACCCTGGACGCGGTCAAGGATTACGTGGTTTCCATCAAGGGCCCGCTGACCACGCCGGTGGGCGGTGGTATCCGTTCGCTGAACGTGGCCCTGCGCCAGCAGCTCGACCTGTACGTGTGCCTGCGTCCGGTGCGCTGGTTCGAAGGCGTGCCAAGCCCGGTCAAGAAGCCTGGCGACGTGGACATGACCATCTTCCGCGAGAACTCCGAGGACATCTACGCTGGCATCGAGTGGAAGGCCGGTTCGGCCGAAGCCACCAAGGTCATCAAGTTCCTGAAAGAAGAAATGGGCGTGACCAAGATCCGTTTCGACGAGGACTGCGGCATTGGCATCAAGCCGGTTTCCAAGCAGGGTACCCAGCGCCTGGCTCGCAAGGCCTTGCAATATGTTGTCGACAACGACCGCGATTCGCTGACCATCGTGCATAAAGGCAACATCATGAAGTTCACCGAAGGTGCCTTCAAGGAATGGGCCTACGAAGTGGCGGCCGAGGAGTTTGGCGCAACCCTGCTCGACGGCGGGCCGTGGATGCAGTTCAAGAATCCGAAGACCGGCAAGAATGTCGTCGTCAAGGACGCCATCGCCGATGCGATGTTGCAGCAGATCCTGCTGCGTCCGGCCGAATATGACGTGATCGCCACCCTGAACCTGAACGGTGACTACCTGTCCGACGCCCTGGCGGCGGAAGTGGGCGGTATCGGTATTGCGCCAGGTGCCAACCTGTCCGACACCGTGGCAATGTTCGAAGCCACCCACGGTACCGCACCCAAGTATGCCGGCAAGGACCAGGTCAACCCGGGCTCGCTGATCCTGTCGGCGGAAATGATGCTGCGTCACATGGGTTGGACCGAAGCGGCCGACCTGATCATCAAGGGCACCAACGGCGCGATTTCGGCCAAGACCGTGACCTATGACTTCGAACGCCTGATGGAGGGCGCCAAGCTGGTGTCGTCTTCGGGCTTCGGTGATGCCCTGATCTCGCACATGTAAGCGGATCGGCGCTCAGCGCGAATGCCCGGCTCGAGTGATCGAACCGGGCATTTTCATTTGTCCGGTGCGGCGGCCGGTCAATGGGTCTCGGTGACCCTGACCTGGACAGGGGCTGGCGTTTCTTCGACGGTGACAACCCTGATGTTGACCGCGTGCAGGCCCTTGGGTCCCTGGATGACGTCAAACGTCACAGGCTGTCCGGCCTTCAGGGTTTTATAGCCTTCCATGTTGATGGCCGAGTAATGGGCGAAAAGGTCTTCATCATCCCTGCCGGCCGCGATAATGAACCCGTAGCCCTTGGCGTTGTTGAACCATTTCACCTTGCCATTCATCTTGACGACCGACATAACCCATTTCCCTCTGCAACGCACTCCATCACTGGAGTATCATCCAGTCCATCCGCAGGCTAATCTTGAAGTAAGGATAGATTCCACGGACCTTTTTAACCCACGATGGGCTCTATTGGTTGTAACACCGTTTTGCCGATAGTCAAGGTGGCCGGGTGGTCGTGGTTGAAATCGCCCACAAGCGCCCCCATCACTGTATTCGCCAACTAAACGAACCTTTCTTTCCATGCATGCAGTCAGCCAGATTCGACTAACATTCAATCAGGATCGCCCGGATCTACACGACGACGATTCCGCAGGCATTGCTGTTCAGGAAGCAAAGCCTGCATTACAGGCGCCACCGATGTACAAGGTGGTTTTGTTCAACGATGACTACACACCGATGGATTTCGTCGTCGAAGTGCTCGAGGTGTTTTTTAACCTGAATCGCGAGCTGGCGACCAAGGTCATGCTGGCCGTCCATACAGAGGGACGGGCAGTATGTGGAGTGTTTACCCGCGACATCGCCGAGACGAAGGCCATGCAGGTCAACCAGTACGCCCGGGAAAGCCAGCATCCGCTACTCTGTGAAATCGAGAAGGACGGTTAACGCCGACCACTTGGGTATGAGGTGAAGCTATGTTAAACCGCGAGCTCGAAGTCACCCTCAATCTTGCCTTCAAGGAGGCTCGTTCGAAGCGTCATGAGTTCATGACCGTCGAACACCTGCTGCTGGCCCTATTGGATAACGAGGCTGCCGCCACCGTTTTGCGTGCCTGCGGCGCGAACCTCGATAAACTCAAGCATGATCTGCAGGAGTTCATCGACTCCACCACGCCACTGATCCCCGTTCATGACGAGGATCGCGAAACCCAGCCAACCCTGGGCTTCCAGCGTGTCCTGCAGCGTGCTGTCTTCCACGTACAGAGCTCGGGCAAGCGTGAAGTCACCGGCGCCAACGTGCTGGTTGCCATCTTCAGCGAGCAGGAAAGCCAGGCGGTGTTCCTGCTCAAGCAGCAGAGCGTTGCGCGTATCGATGTCGTCAACTACATCGCCCATGGCATCTCCAAGGTGCCGGGGCATGGCGATCATTCCGAGGGTGAGCAGGATATGCAGGACGACGAGGGCGGTGAGTCTTCTTCTTCGGGCAATCCACTGGACGCCTATGCCAGCAATCTGAATGAGCTGGCACGCCAGGGACGCATAGATCCACTGGTCGGACGCGAGGCTGAGGTCGAGCGCGTTGCGCAGATCCTGGCTCGGCGTCGCAAGAACAACCCATTGCTGGTGGGCGAGGCGGGCGTGGGCAAGACCGCAATCGCCGAAGGCCTGGCCAAGCGTATCGTCGACAACCAGGTGCCGGATCTGCTGGCCAACAGCGTGGTGTATTCCCTCGACCTGGGTGCCTTGCTGGCCGGTACCAAATACCGCGGTGATTTCGAGAAACGCTTCAAGGCGTTGCTCGGCGAGTTGAAAAAACGTCCGCAAGCGATCCTGTTCATTGACGAAATCCACACCATTATTGGTGCCGGGGCGGCGTCGGGTGGGGTCATGGATGCGTCGAACCTGCTCAAGCCATTGCTGTCGTCGGGTGATATCCGTTGCATCGGCTCGACCACGTTCCAGGAGTTCCGCGGGATCTTCGAGAAAGACCGTGCCCTGGCCCGGCGTTTCCAGAAGGTCGATGTGTCGGAGCCTTCGGTGGAAGACACCATTGGCATCCTGCGCGGCCTGAAAGGGCGTTTCGAGCTGCACCACAACATCGAATACAGTGATGAAGCCCTGCGCGCGGCGGCTGAGCTGGCCTCGCGTTACATCAACGACCGGCACATGCCGGACAAGGCCATCGACGTCATCGACGAAGCGGGTGCCTACCAGCGCCTGCAACCGGTGGAGAAACGCGTCAAACGTATCGAAGTGCCTCAGGTCGAGGACATCGTGGCGAAAATCGCGCGGATTCCGCCTAAGCACGTCACCAGTTCCGACAAGGAACTGCTGCGTAACCTGGAACGTGACCTGAAGCTGACGGTGTTCGGCCAGGATGCCGCCATCGACTCGTTGTCGACCGCCATCAAGCTGTCCCGCGCCGGTCTCAAGTCGCCAGACAAGCCAGTGGGTTCGTTCCTGTTCGCCGGTCCTACCGGTGTGGGCAAGACCGAGGCCGCGCGGCAACTGGCCAAGGCAATGGGTATCGAGCTGGTTCGCTTCGACATGTCCGAGTACATGGAGCGCCACACCGTATCGCGTCTGATCGGTGCGCCTCCAGGCTATGTCGGTTTCGACCAGGGCGGCCTGCTGACCGAAGCCATCACCAAGCAGCCACACTGCGTATTGTTGCTCGATGAAATCGAGAAGGCGCATCCGGAAGTCTTCAACCTGCTCCTGCAGGTCATGGACCACGGTACGCTCACCGATAACAACGGGCGCAAGGCGGACTTCCGCAACGTGATCATCATCATGACCACGAACGCCGGTGCCGAAACCGCGGCTCGCGCTTCGATCGGTTTCACCCATCAGGACCACTCGTCCGATGCGATGGAAGTGATCAAGAAGAGCTTCACGCCTGAGTTCCGCAACCGCCTGGACACCATTATCCAGTTTGGTCGCCTCAGTCATGAGGTCATCAAGAGCGTGGTGGACAAGTTCCTTACCGAACTTCAGGCGCAGCTCGAGGACAAGCGTGTATTGCTGGAAGTCACCGATGCGGCCCGCAGTTGGCTGGCAGAAGGTGGTTACGATGTGACGATGGGGGCGCGGCCGATGGCTCGCTTGATCCAGGACAAGATCAAGCGTCCGCTGGCCGAGGAAATCCTCTTTGGCGAACTGGCCGAGCATGGCGGTGTGGTGCACATCGACATCAAGGACGGCGAACTGACCTTCGACTTCGAAACCACGGCCGAAATGGCCTGACCGTTAGTCGCAACACAGCAAAAGGCGCCGAAAGGCGCCTTTTTGCTATTCCATGCCCGCACCATACCCTGTTGTGGGCATGGCAAGATTATGTTTCACCGCCAATCCCCTGTGGGAGCGAGCTTGCTCGCGATGGTGTCGGCCCATTCGGCATCGATGCGTGCTGACCCACCGCTATCGCGAGCAAGCTCGCTCCCACAGTTGTCTTGGGCAAGGCACAAGATTGAGTCTCACCGCCAATTACCTGTGGGAGCCAAGCTTGCTCGCGATGGCGGCGGCCCATTTGGCACTTATGCAAGCTGACCCACCGCTATCGCGAGCAAGCTTGGCTCCCACAAACAAAAACGCCCGGCATCAGCCGGGCGTTTTGTATTGACTTGTTAGCGAGCGCGGTAAGTGATGCGCCCTTTGCTCAAGTCATAGGGCGTCAGCTCGACGCGCACTTTGTCACCGGTAAGAATACGAATGTAGTTCTTGCGCATCTTGCCGGAGATATGCGCGGTTACGACGTGCCCATTTTCCAACTCCACACGAAACATGGTGTTGGGCAGGGTGTCGACGACAGTGCCTTCCATTTCGAAGCTGTCTTCTTTCGACATGCAGTAAAGCCCTCGGTATCCAGTGAATGGCCCGGTGCAACTGCGCCAGGCAAAAGCGGCGTGCATTGTGCCCGAAAAAGGGGGGTCAAGCCAAGGGGTTCTAGCTTTTAAGCCGAAGGGATCTAACTCAGGACAACCCACCGCTGGTTAATCAGCAGTTCAATGGGGCGATATTGGGTCTTGTAGTTCATTTTCTTGCAGTTCTTGATCCAGTAGCCCAGGTACACCGCTTCCAGTCCCAGGCGCCGGGCTTCGTTGATTTGCCAGAGGATGGCAAACCGCCCCAGGCTGCGCCGTTCTTCGTCCGGCTCGTAGAAGGTGTACACCGCCGAAAGCCCATTGGGCAGCAGGTCCGTGACGGCGATGGCGACCAGGCGCCCGTCCAGTCGGAACTCGTAGAAGCGGGAAAACGGCAGGTCACGCACCAGGAAGGTCGAGAACTGATCGCGACTGGGCGGGTACATGTCGCCATCGGCATGGCGTTGTTCGATGTAGCGCTGGTACAGGTCGAAATACTCTTCGGTGAACTGCGGCTTGGCCGGGCGGACCTGAAGGTCGGCGTTGCGCTTGAAAATGCGTTTCTGCTGACGATTGGGCAAAAATTGCGCCACAGGGATGCGCGCCGGGACGCAGGCGTTGCAATGCTGGCAATGGGGCCGGTAGAGGTGGTCGCCACTACGACGAAAGCCCATTTCCGACAGGTCTGCGTAGACATGCACATCCATGGGCTGGCTAGGGTCGAGGAACAGCGTCGTGGCCTGCTCCTCCGGCAGATAACTGCAAGAGTGGGGCTGAGTGGCATAGAACTTCAAGCGCGCCAACTCGGTCATGATCAACCCTCGGATAAGCTTTTAAATTTAAGTGTAAGCCACGAGCGCGAATGTCGCTCAGCAAACCCAGGTTGCGTGGTTGGGTTGATCCAGATGGGCCTTGAGATAGCCAGCAAACTCAGTCCGTGGAATCGAGCGGGCGCCCAGGCTGTGCAGATGCTCGGTGGGCATCTGGCAGTCGATCAGCACGAAACCGGCGGTCTTGAGATGTTGGACCAGCTTCGCGAAGCCGAATTTCGACGCATTGTCGGCCCGGCTGAACATGGACTCGCCAAAAAACAGCTGGCCCATGGCCAAGCCATACAGGCCGCCTACCAACGCCCCTTGGTCCCACACTTCCACCGAATGGGCGAAACCGCGGCGGTGCAGTTCCAGATAAGCGGTTTGCATGGCGTCGGTGATCCAGGTGCCCTCGGCATAGTCCCGCGGCGCGGCACAGGCCTGGATGACCGCAGCAAAATCCCGATCGAACGTTACTTCATAGCGCTGCTTGCGCAGCAGTTTGCCCAGGCTGCGGGATATGTGCAGTTCGTCGGGAAACAGCACCGTGCGCGGGTCCGGTGACCACCAGAGGATCGGCTGCCCCTCGGAAAACCATGGGAAGCAACCGTGGCGATAGGCCTGGATCAGCCGGTCGGCCGATAGATCGCCGCCGGCGGCCAATAACCCGTTGGGATCGCGCATGGCTTTTGCCAGGGGCGGGAACTCGAAGGTGTTGCGTTGTAACCAGGTCAGCATTGGTATCCGGCTTAGTAGAAGGGGAGGGCGGCAGGTGGCGGGCCTCGTCCATCAGCGAGCGCCCGCCTGGAAGGTTAACCGTCAAACGGCAGGGATGTCATCGAGATACTTCTCTGCGTCGAGTGCGGCCATGCAGCCGGCGCCTGCGGAGGTAATTGCCTGGCGATAGACGTGGTCGGCCACATCGCCGGCGGCGAACACGCCTTCGATATCGGTCGCGGTGGCGTTGCCTTCGCTGCCGCCGCGCACGATCAGGTAGCCGTCACGCATCTTCAACTGGTCCTGGAACAGCTCGGTATTGGGTTTATGGCCGATGGCAATGAACACGCCGGCCAGGGACAGGGTGCTGGTTTCGCCGGTCTCGCTGTGGCGCAGGCGCGCGCCAGTCACGCCGCTGGCGTCGCCCAGGACTTCATCCAGGTTCTGGTTCCAGTGCAGCTTGATATTGCCGCTGGCGGCCTTTTCGAAGAGTTTGTCCTGCAGGATCTTCTCTGAACGCAGCTTGTCGCGACGATGGATCAGGTGCACTTCCTTGGCGATGTTCGACAGGTACAGGGCTTCCTCGACCGCGGTATTGCCGCCGCCGACCACGGCCACGACCTGGTTGCGATAGAAAAAGCCATCGCAGGTCGCACACGCCGAAACCCCCTTGCCGGCGAAGCTTTCTTCCGAAGGCAGCCCCAGGTATTGGGCCGAGGCACCGGTGGCAATGATCAGCGCATCGCAGGTGTAGGTGCCGCTGTCGCCGATCAATTCGAATGGGCGCTGTTGCAACTTGGCGGTGTGGACATGGTCGTAGACGATCTGCGTGTCGAAGCGCTCGGCGTGCCGTTGCATGCGTTCCATCAGTACCGGGCCCGTCAGGCCTTCGACGTCGCCGGGCCAGTTATCGACTTCCACCGTGGTGGTGAGCTGGCCACCGGCCTGCAGGCCGGTAATGACAACGGGTTTGAGGTTGGCGCGGGCAGCATAGACGGCAGCGCTGTACCCCGCAGGGCCGGAACCGAGAATGATCAGGCGTGAATGCTTCACTTCGCTCATAAAAAACACCTCATAAGCCTTTGTCACAAAAGAGAATGCATGGTCCAATTGGCGCGTGTACACCCTGTATCCGGCTATGCTGTCAGGCAATGCCTTGGCGCGGACAAAACCGTACAATGCTTGAGTTTTGAACGCAGGATGGGCTAAAGATCAAAATCTTCGGCAACACCTGCGGTTTTCTGGATGCACCTCACAGTGGTAAAAGTAGTACCGGTTGTGCACATTCACTTTTTTACCTGCTCGTCATGGGCAGTTTTTTATAGTCATTCAACAGATGGACGCGCCGTTGGCGCAGGAAAAGAAGCGTTTTGAAGAAATCCACCGCAGCACCCAAACCAGTCGTTCCGCTCTGGCGCCAGCAATTGCACTACCGGCTCAAGGAAGGTGCGTTGATCGCCATCGGCGCCCTGTGCCTGTTCCTGATGATGGCCCTGCTGACCTACGGCAAGGACGATCCGGGCTGGAGCCATAACAGCAAGATCGACGACGTGCAGAATTTCGGCGGTCCGGCCGGTTCCTACAGCGCCGACATCCTGTTCATGGTGCTGGGCTATTTCGCCTACATCTTCCCGCTGCTGCTGGCGATCAAGGCCTACCAGATCTTCCGCCAGCGCCACGAGCCGTGGCAGTGGAGTGGCTGGCTGTTCTCCTGGCGCCTGATCGGCCTGGTGTTCCTGGTGTTGTCGGGGGCCGCGCTGGCCCATATCCATTTCCACGCGCCCACCGGCTTGCCGGCCGGGGCGGGCGGGGCGCTGGGGGAAAGCCTTGGCGACCTGGCCAGGAACGCCCTGAACATCCAGGGCAGCACGCTGCTGTTCATCGCCCTGTTCCTGTTCGGCCTGACGGTGTTCACCGACCTGTCATGGTTCAAGGTCATGGACGTCACCGGCAAGATCACCCTCGACCTTATCGAACTGATCCAGGGCGCCATGAACCGCTGGTGGGCGGCACGCACCGAGCGCAAGCAACTGGTGGCGCAACTGCGTGAAGTCGACGACCGCGTCCACGACGTGGTGGCCCCGACGACGCCGGACAAGCGCGAGCAGGCCAAGGTCAAGGAGCGCCTGATCGAGCGTGAACAGGCGTTGAGCAAGCACATGTCCGAGCGCGAGAAGCAGGTGCCGCCGGTCATCACCATGGCCCCGGCCAAGCCGCCGGAGCAGAGCAAGCGCGTCCAGAAAGAGAAACAGGCGCCGCTGTTCGTCGACAGCGCGGTGGAAGGCACCTTGCCGCCGATCTCGATCCTGGACCCGGCCGAGAAAAAACAGCTCAACTACTCGCCCGAATCCCTGGCGGCCGTCGGCCATTTGCTGGAGATCAAGCTCAAGGAGTTCGGTGTCGAGGTCTCGGTGGACTCGATCCACCCGGGCCCAGTGATCACCCGCTACGAAATCCAGCCGGCCGCCGGCGTGAAGGTCAGCCGCATCTCCAACCTCGCCAAAGACCTGGCGCGTTCGCTGGCCGTGACCAGCGTGCGGGTGGTGGAAGTGATTCCCGGCAAGACCACCGTGGGCATCGAGATTCCCAACGAAGACCGGCAGATCGTGCGCTTCTCCGAAGTGCTGTCGACGCCTGAGTACGACAACCACAAGTCGCCGGTCACCCTGGCCCTGGGCCATGACATTGGCGGCAAGCCGGTCATCACCGACCTGGCGAAAATGCCCCACCTGCTGGTGGCCGGTACCACCGGTTCCGGTAAGTCGGTGGGCGTGAACGCGATGATCCTGTCGATTCTGTTCAAGTCAGGTCCCGAAGACGCCAAGCTGATCATGATCGACCCGAAAATGCTCGAGCTGTCGATCTACGAAGGCATCCCGCACCTGCTCTGCCCGGTGGTCACCGACATGAAGGACGCCGCCAACGCCTTGCGCTGGAGCGTCGCCGAGATGGAGCGCCGCTACAAGCTGATGGCGAAGATGGGCGTGCGCAACCTGTCGGGCTTCAATGCCAAGGTCAAGGAAGCCGAAGAGGCCGGTACGCCGTTGAGCGACCCGCTGTATCACCGCGAGAATATCCACGACGAAGCGCCGCTGCTGCACAAACTGCCGACCATCGTGGTGGTGGTGGACGAATTCGCCGACATGATGATGATCGTCGGCAAGAAGGTTGAAGAGCTGATCGCCCGTATTGCCCAGAAGGCCCGTGCGGCCGGTATCCACCTGATCCTCGCCACACAGCGGCCGTCGGTGGACGTGATCACCGGCCTGATCAAGGCCAACATCCCGACCCGCATGGCGTTCCAGGTGTCGAGCAAGATCGACTCGCGGACCATCATCGACCAGGGTGGCGCCGAGCAACTGCTTGGTCACGGTGACATGCTCTACATGCCGCCGGGCACCAGCCTGCCGATCCGTGTGCATGGCGCGTTCGTCTCCGATGATGAAGTGCACCGCGTGGTGGAGGCCTGGAAACTGCGTGGCGCTCCTGAATACAACGACGACATCCTCAACGGTGTCGAAGAAGCCGGCAGCGGTTTCGAGGGCAGCAGCGGCGGCGGTGACGACGATGCTGAAACCGATGCGCTCTATGACGAAGCGGTGCAATTCGTCCTGGAAAGCCGTCGGGCCTCGATTTCTGCCGTTCAGCGCAAGCTGAAGATTGGCTACAACCGCGCCGCCCGCATGATCGAAGCCATGGAAATGGCCGGGGTGGTGACGGCCATGAACACCAACGGCTCGCGCGAAGTACTGGCGCCGGGCCCGATGCGCGACTAACGACCCGGGCGGCCTGCTGACACGCCGCTCGCCCCCCACGACTTCATGAGGACTCCCATGCGCCTGATTCGCATGTTGCTGTTGCCCGTACTGGCCTTGTCTACTTTGTCGGCCCACGCCGGCGAAAAGGACGTGGCTCGCCTGACCCAATTGCTGGGAGGCTCCCAGACCCTGACGGCGCGTTTCTCCCAGTTGACCCTCGATGGCAGTGGTACCCAGTTGCAGGAAACCGCTGGCGACATGGCCCTGCAGCGTCCAGGCCTGTTCTACTGGCACACCGATGCGCCAGCGGAGCAACTGATGGTCTCCGACGGCAAGAAAGTTTCCCTGTGGGACCCGGACCTGGAGCAGGTGACCATCAAGACCCTCGACCAGCGCCTGACCCAGACGCCGGCGCTGCTGCTCTCCGGTGACATTTCCGAGATCAGCCAGAGCTTCGAGATCACCTCCAAGGAGGCCGGTGGTGTGATTGACTTCACCCTCAAGCCCAAGACCAAGGACAGCCTGTTCGACAGCCTGCGCCTGTCGTTCCGTAACGGCCTGGTCAACGACATGCAGCTGATCGACAGTGTCGGCCAGCGCACCAATATCCTGTTCACCGGGGTCAAGGCCAACGAGCCGATCGCCGCGTCCAAGTTCAAGTTCGACATCCCCAAGGGTGCGGACGTGATCCAGGAATAAACCCAAGACCCCCTGTGGGAAATGGCCTGTAGGAATGGTCTGTGGGAATTGGTCTGTGGGAGCAAGGCTTGCCCGCGATACAGGCACCTCGGTGTATCTGGTAGACCGAGGCGATGCAATCGCGGGCAAGCCTTGCTCCCACAGGTCTGCTCCCACAGGTCTGCTTCTGCAGAGAGAATCGGCATCAGGACCCAGCGGAGGTTTTGTAGTAATCATGGACCTGTTTCGAAGCGCCCCGATTGCCCAGCCATTGGCCGCCCGCCTGCGCGCGACCAACCTGGATGAGTACGTCGGCCAGGAGCATGTGCTCGCCCGCGGCAAGCCTCTGCGCGAGGCCTTGGAGCAGGGTGCGTTGCACTCGATGATCTTCTGGGGCCCGCCGGGCGTGGGCAAGACCACCCTGGCGCGACTGCTGGCGGAAGTCTCGGACGCGCATTTCGAAACGGTGTCGGCGGTGCTGGCCGGGGTCAAGGAGATCCGCCAGGCGGTGGAAGTGGCCAAACAGCAGGCCGGGCAATACGGCAAGCGCACGATCCTGTTCGTCGACGAAGTCCACCGTTTCAACAAGTCCCAACAGGACGCATTCCTGCCCTACGTCGAAGACGGCACGCTGATTTTCATTGGCGCAACCACCGAAAACCCCTCGTTCGAACTCAACAACGCCTTGCTGTCGCGGGCGCGGGTCTATGTGCTCAAGAGCCTCGACGAGGCGGCGATGCGCAAGTTGGTGCATCGCGCGCTGACCGAGGAACGCGGCCTGGGCAAGCGGCATTTGAGCCTCAGCGATGAAGGCTTCCAGATCCTGTTTTCAGCCGCCGATGGCGATGGCCGGCGCTTGCTCAACCTGCTGGAAAACGCCTCGGACCTGGCCGAAGACGACAGCGAGATCGGCGTCGAGCTGCTGCAAAGCCTGCTGGGCGATACCCGGCGGCGCTTCGACAAGGGTGGCGAGGCGTTCTACGACCAGATTTCGGCGTTGCACAAATCCATCCGCGGTTCCAACCCCGACGCGGCCTTGTACTGGTTTGCGCGCATGATCGACGGCGGTTGCGATCCGCTGTACCTGGCGCGGCGGGTGGTGCGCATGGCCAGCGAAGATATCGGCAATGCCGACCCACGGGCGCTGAGCCTGTGCCTGGCGGCCTGGGACGTGCAGGAGCGCCTCGGCAGCCCGGAAGGCGAGCTTGCCGTGGCCCAGGCGATCACCTACCTGGCCTGCGCGCCGAAAAGCAACGCCGTGTACATGGGCTTCAAGGCGGCGATGCGCAGCGCTACCGAGCATGGTTCCCTCGAGGTGCCGCTGCACCTGCGCAACGCGCCGACCAAGCTCATGAAGCAGCTGGGCTACGGCGAAGAATACCGTTACGCCCACGATGAGCCGGACGCCTATGCCGCCGGCGAAGACTATTTTCCCGATGAACTCGAACCCCAGCGCTTCTACCAGCCGGTCCCCCGTGGCCTTGAGCTGAAGATCGGCGAGAAACTCAACCACCTGGCGCAACTGGATCGCCTGAGCCCACGGCAGCGGAGAAAACCTTGATCCCTTTGATTCTTGCAGTCTCTGCCGGCGGTGTTGCCGGCACGTTGTTGCGCTTCGCCACCGGCAATTGGGTCAATGCAAATTGGCCCCGGCACTTCTATACCGCGACGCTGGCCGTTAATATCGTGGGCTGTCTGCTGATCGGCGTTCTATACGGTCTGTTTTTGATTCGCCCGGAAGTGCCCATCGAGGTGCGTGCCGGGCTGATGGTTGGCTTTCTCGGCGGCCTGACGACTTTTTCATCCTTTTCACTGGATACGGTGCGCCTGCTGGAAAGCGGGCAGGTGCCGCTGGCCCTGGGCTATGCGGCCATCAGCGTATTCGGCGGGCTGCTCGCCACCTGGGCCGGCCTGTCCCTGACCAAACTTTGATAACGAGAGACCGACATGCTCGATTCCAAACTGTTACGTAGCAACCTTCAGGACGTAGCGGACCGCCTGGCATCCCGTGGCTTCGCCCTGGACGTCGCGCGCATCGAAGCGCTGGAAGAACAGCGCAAGACCGTCCAGACCCGCACCGAAGCCCTGCAGGCTGAACGTAACGCGCGCTCCAAATCCATCGGCCAGGCCAAGCAGCGCGGTGAAGACATCGCGCCGTTGATGGCCGATGTCGAGCGCATGGCGGGCGAATTGAGCGCTGGCAAGGTCGAGCTGGACGCGATCCAGACCGAGCTGGATTCGATCCTGCTGGGCATCCCGAACCTGCCTCACGAATCGGTACCGGTCGGTGAAGACGAAGAGGGCAACGTCGAAGTGCGCCGTTGGGGCACGCCGACAGCCTTCGATTTCCCGGTGCAGGACCACGTGGCCCTGGGCGAGAAATTCGGCTGGCTCGACTTCGAAACCGCCGCCAAGCTGTCGGGCGCCCGTTTTGCCTTGCTGCGCGGGCCGATTGCCCGTCTGCACCGGGCCCTGGCGCAGTTCATGATCAACCTGCACGTCACCGAGCACGGCTACGAAGAAGCCTACACGCCGTACCTGGTCCAGGCCCCGGCGCTGCAAGGCACCGGCCAGTTGCCGAAGTTCGAGGAAGACCTGTTCAAGATCAGCCGCGAAGGCGAAGCCGACCTGTACCTGATCCCGACCGCCGAAGTCTCGCTGACCAACATCGTGGCCGGCGAAATCGTCGACGCCAAGCAACTGCCGATCAAGTTCGTCGCCCACACGCCGTGCTTCCGCAGTGAAGCCGGGGCATCGGGCCGTGACACCCGCGGCATGATCCGCCAGCACCAGTTCGACAAGGTCGAGATGGTGCAGATCGTCGAGCCTTCGAAGTCCATGGAAGCGCTGGAAAGCCTGACCGCCAACGCCGAGAAGGTCCTGCAACTGCTGGAACTGCCGTATCGCACCCTGGCGCTGTGCACCGGCGACATGGGCTTCAGTGCGGTCAAGACCTACGACCTGGAAGTCTGGATCCCGAGCCAGGACAAGTACCGCGAGATTTCCTCGTGCTCCAACTGTGGCGACTTCCAGGCCCGCCGCATGCAGGCGCGTTTCCGCAACCCGGAAACCGGCAAGCCGGAACTGGTCCACACCCTCAATGGCTCCGGCCTGGCGGTGGGTCGTACCCTGGTGGCCGTGCTGGAAAACTACCAGCAGGCTGACGGTTCGATCCGTGTGCCTGAAGTGTTGAAGCCCTACATGGGCGGCATCGAGGTCATCGGCTAAATGGACTATTTGCCACTGTTCCACAACCTGCGCGGCAGCCGCGTGCTGGTGGTCGGCGGCGGGGAGATTGCCTTGCGCAAGTCCCGCCTGCTGGCCGATGCCGGCGCGTTGTTGCGGGTGGTCGCACCCGACATCGAACCGCAGTTGCGGGAACTGGTCAGTGGCAGCGGCGGTGAATGCATCCTGCGTGGTTACGTCGAGGCGGATCTGGACGGCTGCGGTTTGGTCATCGCCGCCACCGACGACGAACCGCTCAATGCCCAGGTCTCCGCAGACGCTCATAAGCGTTGCGTGCCGGTCAACGTGGTGGACGCGCCAGCGCTGTGCAGCGTGATCTTCCCGGCGATCGTCGACCGCTCACCCTTGGTGATCGCGGTGTCCAGCGGCGGCGATGCGCCGGTGCTGGCGCGGCTGATCCGGGCCAAGCTGGAAACCTGGATTCCGTCGACCTACGGGCAGTTGGCTGGGCTGGCGGCGCGTTTTCGCAGCCAGGTCAAAGGCTTGTTTCCCGATGTGCAGCAACGACGGGCGTTCTGGGAAGAAGTGTTCCAGGGCCCTATCGCCGACCGGCAACTGGCCGGGCAGGGCGCTGAAGCCGAGCGCCTGCTGCGGGAAAAGATCGATGGCCAGGCGCCGAACGCGCCGGGCGAAGTTTATCTGGTGGGGGCCGGGCCGGGCGATCCGGACCTGTTGACCTTCCGCGCCTTGCGCTTGATGCAGCAGGCAGACGTGGTGCTGTACGACCGCCTGGTGGCGCCGGCGATCCTGGAACTGTGTCGGCGCGACGCCGAGCGCATTTACGTCGGCAAGCGCCGCTCCGAACACGCCGTACCCCAGGACCAGATCAACCAGCAATTGGTGGACCTGGCCCGACAAGGCAAGCGTGTGGTGCGGTTGAAGGGCGGCGATCCGTTCATCTTCGGGCGCGGCGGCGAAGAGATCGAAGAACTGGCGGCCCATGGCATCCCGTTCCAGGTCGTCCCGGGCATCACCGCGGCCAGTGGTTGCGCGGCCTACGCCGGGATCCCGCTGACCCATCGCGATTACGCCCAATCGGTGCGTTTCATCACCGGCCATCTCAAAGACGGAACCAGCGACTTGCCATGGGCCGACCTGGTGTCGCCGGCGCAGACGCTGGTGTTCTACATGGGCTTGGTCGGCCTGCCGATGATCTGCAGCGAGCTGATCAAGCATGGCCGTGCGGCGGATACGCCAGCGGCGTTGATTCAGCAGGGCACGACGTCCAACCAGCGGGTCTTTACCGGCACTTTGGCGGACTTGCCACGGCTGGTGGCCGAGCACGAAGTGCATGCGCCGACCCTGGTGATCGTTGGGGAAGTGGTGCAACTGCGCGAGAAGCTGGCGTGGTTTGAAGGGGCGCAAGGCCAGGTCTGAAGACCGCGTTGTTGATCGTTCCCACGCTCCGCGTGGGAACGCCGCCCGGGACGCTCCGCGTTCCGCTCTGGGAGTGACGCAGAGCGTCACCGGATGCATTCCCACGCGGAGCGTGGGAACGATCTCATTGGTGCTGCCAAATCCCTTCCCCACTCAACCTTCTCCGATCATGGGCGACCGTAAAGTCCTGCTTCGGCCCCTTGGGCACGATCCCATTGGGGTTGATGGTCTTGTGGCTGCCGTAGTAATGGCCTTGGATGTGGGTGAAGTCCACGGTCTCGGCAATGCCTGGCCACTGGTACAACTCCCGCAGCCAGTTCGACAGGTTCGGATAATCGGCGATGCGCCGCAGGTTGCATTTGAAGTGGCCGAAGTACACCGCGTCGAAGCGGATGATCGTAGTGAATAGGCGAATATCCGCCTCGGTCAGGTATTCGCCAGTCAGGTAACGGCGGGTTCCCAGCAGTGCCTCCAGCCAATCGAGCTCGGCAAATAACCGGTCGAAGGCTTCTTCATAGGCCGCTTGGGTCGTGGCGAATCCGGCCCGGTACACACCGTTGTTCACCGCCGGGTAGATCCGCTCGTTCAAGGCGTCGATATCGCGGCGCAGGTGTTCGGGATAAAGGTCCAGGCCGTTGCCGGTCAAGCCGTCGAAGGCACTGTTGAACATGCGGATGATTTCCGCCGATTCATTGTTGACGATGCGTTGTTGGCGTTTGTCCCACAGCACCGGCACGGTGACGCGGCCGGTGTAGTCCGGCGTGTCGGCGGTGTAGCGCTGATGCAGGAAGCTCAGGTTGTCGAGTTTGTCGCCAGTGGAGCCGTGGGCCTTGTCGAAGGTCCAGCCGTTTTCCAGCATCAGGTAGCTGACCACCGACACATCGATCAAGTCTTCCAGGCCCTTGAGCTTGCGCAAGATCAACGTGCGGTGCGCCCAGGGACAGGCCAGGGAGACATACAAATGGTAGCGCCCGGCCTCGGCGGCAAAACCGCTGTCGCCCGAGGGGCCGGCGCCGCCGTCGGCGGTCACCCAGCGGCGGCGTTGCGCCTGTTCGCGCTGGAAGGTGCCGTCCTTGCTTTCATACCACTGGTCCTGCCAGCGGCCCTCGACCAACAAACCCATCTGGATGTCCTCGCTCAATAGTCATTGGAGGCGAGTCTATTCCTATAGGTTCGAAGTAAAAGCGCAAAGGTTGGGCGCTAATGATCGGTTAAATCGAACGATCCCGGGCATCCCAATACCGCCGGGCTTTGTCGAACGCTTCTTCGCGCGCCAGGCCCAGGCCACGCAAGGCCAGGGCCATGGTGGCGATCAGGGCCAGTTGTGGGTAGCTGTCCTCGACGTCGCCACGCCAGATCGCCTTCAAGTGCTCGGGATCGAGGCTTTCCGGTTTGACGTGGCGCTGCTCGGCCAATCGCGGCCATTCTTCGTCCCAACTGACGCCGCCGGTGGTGCCGTACAGGTGGCTGTCGGCGTCCGGGTTGATTTCGATCTCGCCGCCGTCGCCCTTGATGACGATGGCGGTATCACCGAGCAAGCCGCTGGCATCGCGGTGCACGGCCTGATAGCCCGGGTGGAAGATGCTTTGCAAGCCGCACCGGGCGGCCAGCGGGTTGAGGATGCGTGCCAGGGAGTGGATCGGCGAGCGCAGGCCCAGGGTGTTGCGCAGGTCAATCATCCGCTGCATCTGCGGCGCCCAGTCCACCAGCGGCATGAAGGCCAGGCCGCCGTTGTCCAGCGCGCTGCCGACCTGCTGCCAATCCCGGCACAGAGGGATCTGCAACAAGCCCAGCAATTGTTCGGTGTAGAGCCTGCCGGCCGTGTGAGCGCCGCCGCCGTGCATGAAGATCCGCACGCCGTTCTGCCCAAGGCACTTGGCCGCCAGCAGGTACCACGGCAAATGGCGTTTTTTGCCGGCGTAGGTCGGCCAGTCGAGGTCCACCGCCAACGCCGGGACCACCAGGCGTTCACGCAAAGCCTCAGTGAAACCGGCCATCTCCTCGGCACTTTCTTCCTTGTGTCGCAGCAGCATCAGGAAGGCGCCAAGCTGGGTGTCCTCGACCTTTTCGTCGAGCACCAGGCCCATGGCTTCGCGGGCTTCTTCGCGGGTCAGGTTGCGGGCGCCGCGCTTGCCTTTGCCAAGGATGCGCACGAACTGGGCGAACGGGTGTTCGGCCGGGGTCTCGAGGGTCAGCGATGGGAAGTCGGTCATAAGCAATTCGTCGGTTTGGGCAGGCCCGCCAGCTTGGCGGCGAGTTTGGCGGGAGTGCCTTTGAACAATCGGTTCAGGTGCAGGCTGTTGCCTTTGTCCGCGCCCAATTTCAGTGCCGTGTACTTGATCAGCGGCCGGGTCGCGGGGGAGAGCTGGAATTCGTCATAGAAGCCGCGCAGCAGTTCGAGGATCTCCCAGTGTTCGGGGCTCAGCTCAATGTCTTCGGCGGTTGCCAGGGCCGTGGCGACCTCGGCCGACCAGTCGTCAAGGTCGGCCAGGTAGCCGTCCTTGTCCAGCGCGATGGCGCGGTCGCCCACGTTCAGCGTCTTCATAACCAGGTGTTGACCTTGTCGTGCTCGATCGACAGCTCGACGAAACCTGAGTAGTTGATGGCTTCGGCCCAGTCTGGCGTGTCCAGGGCGCGGGCCTGGAGGTCTTCGGCGAGTACGAACAGGTTCACGCCAGCGGCCTGCAGCACTTCAAACGGTGGGCTGCCCGGTTGCAACGCGTACGTCGCGTCGCCGCACAGCAGCAGCGCATCCTGATTGCCCAGTACCCGCAGGCAACTGGCGAGGCGGTTATCGCCGAAGGGCGAATGAGACAACACATGCAAAGTCGACATCAGAGGGTGATCACCTGGTCGTAACGGTCAATGAGCGCGGCGATTTGCGGCGTGGTCAGTGCTTTCACGTCGCCCAGTGCCAGGGTATCAGTGGCGATACCCCGTTCGGCGGCGCTGTCGGCACAGAGGAACAGGTCCTCGACGCCGAACATCGGCAACGCCTGCAGGTTGGCGCTCAGGTCCTTTTGCTGGACCGCCTTGGCGTTTTGGCCGGCGGTGAGCTGGAACACTCCGTCATCGAGAAACAGCAGGCCGATCGGCAGGTCGAACGCACCGCCGGCCAGGACGATGTCCAGCGCTTCACGGGCGCCGGGGCCGGACCATGGGGCCTGGCGGCTGATGAGCAATAAAGACTTGGCCATCACGCGCCTCCAAAGCAGATCAAACGGTCGGCGTCCTGGATCGCATCGTGCAACTGGCCCAGCCCGGACAAGGCCCAGGGCGCCTCGACACTGGCCGCCGAACGCTGGTAGCGCTGGGCCTCTTCCTCGTTCAACACCCCACGGCGCAACGCCGCCGCGATGCAGACCACGCCGTCGAGCTGGTTGTCGCTGACAAAGGTTCGCCACTGCTGGGGCAGGTCTTGTTCATCCTGAGGCGTGACGACACTGGCGCAGGCGTTATAGACGCCGTCCTGATAGAAAAACAGCCGCACGATCTCATGCCCACCCGCCAGCGCCGCCTGGGCAAACAGCAAGGCACGGCGCGAGGAGGGCGCATGGGCGGCGGAAAACAGCGCGATGGCGAACTTCATGACAGACCCGATCAGCAAAACTGCGGCCATGATAAAGCTTTATGGGCGGTGGGGCGATTGCCAGGGAAGGGGCGAGACCTGTTTGGTTCAGGGGCATTTAAAGAATGCTCCTGCTCGATTGCGTTGTAGGAGCTGTCGAGCGAAGCGAGGCTGCGATCTTTCCGAATTCAATTGAGTCTCAAGCGAAAGATCAAAAGATCGCAGCCTCGCTTCGCTCGGCAGCTCCTACAGGCCACAGGGAAAGTGCTCAGTCCTGGGGTTTGAGGCCATGCAACTCGCAATACTCCGCCCATTCCATCCCCGCCATCTCCGCCACTTCCCTGTGCACCTCCAGGCGCTGGGCCTGGTAGTCCTGGGGTGAGGCGGCGGTCAGCTGCAGGGTCAGTTCCCAGGCAAACAGGCCCAGGCGCTCGGCCTCGGCTTCGAAGGCTTCATGCAACCGTTCGGCGCGGTATTGCGCGGCGGTCTCGCCCTTGGCCTGGGCCAGCAGCGGGTTGAGGTGGTCCAGCTCGAGGCGCAGCTCGGGGCGCTCGTCGAGGAATCTTTCCAGGGCTCGTTCGTGTTGCTGTTCGGTTGCCGCCATGGTCACTCCTTGGGGGATGCAGACTGCTTCTTGCTGGCCTTGGCCGCAGCCGCCAGGCATTCGAGGGCGAACTGTTCGGTGTAGGTCATCTGGATCGGCGTGGTTTCGCCCTTGACGGTGCGTTCGCCGTCGAGGATGTAGCGAATCCGCTTGTCGGTGACGCCGATGCGCTTGGCGATCCAGGACGGTGTCTGGCCGATCTGGCTGATCAGTTTGTCGGCGTATTCGGCGGTGGGTTTGTAGAATTCGGCGTTGGGGGTCATGGGGTGTTCCGCGTGGCTGGTGGCAATGGCGCGACAGGGTGCGCGAATCGCAGGCCGATGTCCCGTGTAAATTTCAGTAAAGCAGCACGAAGGCCCGGGCCGCAGTGCTACAGTCCGTTTTTTTCTTGATGAGTGAACGCAATGCGAATGTTGACCGTGGCCCTGGCCGCAACCTTGCTGGCCGGCTGCGCGGGTTCGGCGATGAACGAGGCCCGGACCCAGGCCCCTTACAAGACCCTGACCTCGGACAAACCCGAACAGGTCGTGGCCCAGTGCGTGCAGTTCTCCTGGCAGGACGAAGCGGTGTTCGGTGTGGATGCCGGCGCCTACCTGCAACCGGGCAAGAAGGGCGGCTCGACGGTCTACACCCGCTCTGCCGAATCGTTTGTCGATCTGCATGCCGGTGCGACAGGCACCGAGTTGAGTTATTACGCCAAGCATGACGACTTCGTGGCCAAGCGCCGGTTGGCGGCGTTGGCGACGTGTCTTTAAGCAGATAGACCGATCGCGAGCAAGCTCGCTCCCACAGGGTTTGCGTTTCAATCTGTAGGCGTCAGGCGCTTCTGGAAGAAGAAGTGCTGGTGGCCTGGCGGGTAGTCGTCGATCTGGCCGATTTCCGTGAAGCCGTGTTTGCGGTAGAACTCCGGCGCCTGGAAGTCGAAGGTGTCCAGCCAGATGCCCACGCAGTTTTTCTCCCGGGCCAGTTCTTCGGCCATCTGCATCAGGGTCGAGCCGGTGCCCTGGCCCCGAGCTTGTTCCGGCACCACCAGCAGCTCGATATACAGCCAGCGGAAAAACACTCGGCCGTAGAGTCCACCGACAATTTCGTCCTGTTCGTCCCGCACCAGCCACGCGACCAGTTCAGGTACCGTCCCACCGGTCTTGGCGGTGTTATAGGCGCGTAGCGGGGCGATGATGGCTTGGCGTTCTTCGTCGGTGGGCGTGTCCGTGCGTTCGATTCGTAGCGTCATCGGCGATGTCCTTATTCAGTCAAGATCAACCGCAGGAGCCTATCTCAAAGGCTGCCGTGGCGTCACCCGGTCGGCGGGAGAACAGGCGCATTACGCAAACCAAGCCATACTGAAGTGTCCTGATGCGCTCCCTATTCTTAAAACAAGAAGAGACCGACTCATGAAGTTCGAATCCTTTGCCCGACCCAGGCCGACCTGGACAAGTGCAAGACCCGCGAACTGGCCCCGGTGGAGTGCGATTACCGCGGCTACCACATCATCTCGGCGCCGCCGCCCAGTTCCGGCGGGGTGGTGCTGTGCCAGATCATGAACATCCTCGACGGCTATCCGATGAAGGACCTGGGGGTCCCTTCGGCCCAGGGCATGCACCATCAGATCGAAGACATGCGCCACGCCTATGTGGATCGCAACCGCTACTTGGGTGAACCGGACTTCGTGAACAACCCCATCGACTTACTCCATGTATTGAGTCATCGCGCGGCTCCGATATCGTTTGAAGAGGGAAGGTCATGAACACCGCATTGCTGATCATCGATGTCCAGAACGCGCTGTGCTCAGGCGAAGAGGAATGCTTCGACAGCCAGCGCATCATCCGGACCATCAACGAGCTGGCGGCCAGAACCCGGGCCCTGGGCTTGACGGTGATCCTGATCCAGCACGAAGAGTTGGAAGGCTCGCTGACGTATGGTTCTGCGGCCTGGCAACTGGCCGACGATTTGTTGACCGCTGCCGATGACCTGCGGGTGCGCAAGACCACCGCCGATGCCTTCTACCAGACCGACCTGCAACCGTTGTTGCAGGCCCGAGGCATCGACCGCCTGGTGATCTGTGGGCTGCAAACCGACTATTGCGTCAACGCTACCGTGCGCCAGGCCCATGCCCTGGGGTATGACGTGGTTCTGGCGGCCGATGCCCACTCCACGGTGGACAACGGCAGCATGGCGGCTGAACAGATCATCGCCAATCACAACAACCGATTGGGGCGGCTGAGCAGTGCGGTATCGCGGATCGATGTGGTAGCGGCGGCTGACATTCGCTTGTAGCCGATACCCATTGCTTGGATTGGGCTGTAGGAGCTGGCGAAGCCTGCGATCTTTTGATCTTATCTTTCGCTCTCGACTCAATGAGCGCTGGAAAGATCGCAGCCTCGTTACACTCGTCAGCTCCTACAGCGTCCAGCGGGAGCAAGCTCCCTCGTCACCCAGGTCATCGTTCATGGATTACGAGGTCACCACGGCAGCGCGCGCACTGGCAGCGGGGGACCCCGTCGCCGCGCTCAATCGCATTGCCTTGCGCAACGATGCCCCGGCCCTCGCGCTTCGCGGCATCGCCATGGCGCAACTGGGCGATCTGGCCAAGGCCAAGGCCCTGATGCGTCGGGCAGGTGCGGCCTTCGGGCCCAAGGAGGCCGTGGCACGGGCGCGCTGTGTGGTCGCCGAAGGCGAAATCGCCCTGGCGTCCCGTGACCTCGCTTGGCCGATGAAGCGCCTCGACGCTGCGCGGGCGGTGCTCGAAACCCATGGCGACCGGGCGAACGTTGCGCATGCCCATACGATCGAAATCCGTCGGCTGCTGTTGATCGGTCGGCTCGATGAGGCCGAACGCAGGCTCGTTGACCTGGAGCTTGCCTGCCTGCCCTTGGCATCACGGGCGGCTTGCGAGTTAGTAGCTGCGGGAATCGCCATGCGACGGTTGCAAACACAGGCCGCCCGCGCCGCCCTCGAACGGGCCGGGCAAGCCGCAGGGCAAGCGGGAATCGGCGCGCTGAGCGCCGAAATTGAAAGCGCCTGGCGGCTACTGCGCACCCCCGCCGCGCGCCTGATCGCCCGAGGCCAGGAGCGCTTGCTCCTGCTGGGAGAGGTGCAAGCGCTGTTGGCCGGGCCGGCGTTGGTGGTGGACGCGTGCCGCTATGGGATCAGCGGCGCCGGCATTCAGGTCAGTCTTGCCCGGCGTCCGGTATTGTTCGCCCTGGCGCGAGGGCTGGCTCAAGCCTGGCCTGGCGATATGCCGAGGGAAACGCTCATGACCCAGGCCTTCGGCTTGAAACTGACGGATGAATCCCATCGCGCCCGGCTGCGGGTCGAGATGGGGCGGTTGCGTGCCACGCTTCGTCCGTTGGCTGACGTGAGGGCAACCCCGCGCGGTTTTGCCCTGATGCCGCGACATGCCGATGAGGTTGTGGTGCTGGCGCGAGTGGTCGAGGAGCCCTATGGCGCGGTGCTGGCATTGCTGGCCGACGGTGAGGCCTGGTCCAGTTCAGCCCTGGCGCTGGCCCTGGACATCAGTCAGCGTAGCGTGCAGCGGGCCTTGGAGACGCTGGCCGCCGCCGGTAAGGTGCAGTCGTTCGGGCGCGCCAGGGCCCGTCGCTGGCTGGCGCCACCGATGCCTGGATTCGCGACGGTATTGTTACTCACTGCGCTGCCATCGGAGGGTTAGGCTGCAGTCACACACCACTGATGAGGCGAGTGAGATGAAACGTTCAGAGGCACAGATCCTGCGTGAATACGGTCCTTTCCCGGGCGTCGATTGCGTGCACGGCGTGAGCCATGACGGCGAGCGCGTCTGGTTCGCCTCAGGCGACAAGTTGCATGCCCTTGATCCCGCCAGTGGCCAGACCGTGCATTCGCTCGATGTCCCGGCGAATGCGGGCACGGCGTTTGACGGTGAGCATTTATTCCAGATCGCCGGCGACAGCATCCGCAAGATCGATCCACGCACCGGTCAGGTATTGGCGACGATTCCGGCCCCCAACAGCGGTGACGATTCCGGCCTGGCGTGGGCCGAAGGATCGCTCTGGGTCGGTCAGTACAAGGCGCGCAAGATACTGCAGATCGATCCCGCCGACGGCAGGGTCCTGCGCACCATCGAATCCAACCGCTTTGTCACGGGCGTGACCTGGGTCGATGGAGAGCTTTGGCACGGCACCTGGGAAAACGACGAGAGCGACCTGCGGCGTATCGATCCGCAAACGGCGCAAGTGCTGGAAAGCGTAACGATGCCGCCCGGGACCGGTGTATCGGGGCTGGAGTCCGACGGGGCCGACCGGTTTTTCTGTGGCGGCGGTGGCAGTGGCAAGGTGAGGGCGGTTCGTCGACCTGCGTGAGGCGGGGCTTGCGCAATGGCCTGGGACCCATAGGAGCCGTGTAGGCGCTGTGTAGGCGCTGTCGAGTGCAACGAGGCTGCGATCTTTCCCCTGCCCATTGAGTCAAGAGTGAAAGATCAAAATCAAAAGATCGTCCGAACGCGGCCCGAGCCTTCGCCAGCGCCTACAGAATCCAGGGTTCCCTGGCCACAAAGGTGTCCGTCACATCACGGCGCACCAAGCACCATCGTCCAGTACACCCCCGCATCACTGCGCGAATCGCTGGCGGAAGCTGCGCCCATCTGGGTGAACATCGGGTTCATCAGGTTGGCGCAGTGCCCCGGGCTGGCGAGCCAATCGTGCATGGCCTGGCTCGGCGAGCGTTGTCCGGCGGCGATGTTCTCGCCCAGTTTACGTCCGCGAAAGCCGGCGCTCTTGGCCCGATCGGAAGAGGAGCGACCGTTCGGGTCGCGATGGGCGAAATAATTCTCGCGGGCCATCGACCGGCTGTGGCCTTGGGCGGCGGTTCCCAACGCGGCGTTCCAGCTCAGCGGCCGGGCCGCTGCGAAGCGCTGGCGTCCGCACATCCGTGGCTTGGCCCTGGCGGCGTTGACCTGGGCCAGCAGCGACTTATCCGCCGCACCCGCGTCGCTTATCCGTGAGCCACCCATGGGCTGCGCCAGCACCACGCGCCATTCATCACCGACCCGATTGACGCCGATGTCGGCGTACTGGTTGTCCAGCAGCGCCGCGCAATGTTCGTCGGCCAACATGTCGAAGGCTTCTTCGGCGTCCCGCGCATCGGTCAGGCGGATGCTACGCACGGCCCGGGCTTGATAGCCGGCGTCTTTCAAGGTTTCCCGCAGGCCACCGCGAAAACCAATCGGCAAGCCCAGGCTCGAACGCAGCACCAGCGGCGGCGTGGCACGCACCGTGCGCCATTCACAGCGGCGCGACTGGCTACGGAAATCGTTGATGGCGTCCACCAGCTGCCTTTCGCCGCGGGCGTGGGCGGGGCTGGCAAATAAGGGAAACAGGGCAAGCAAGCACAGCAAAACGAAACGGCAAGAGCGAACAGGGTGGCGCATGGGGCGAACGGCTCAAGAAGGGAGAGGTGCTTTGGCGCCAGGCTTGGCGCCGATCAGCTGGAAAACCCGTCGCTGCAGATCGGCGGGGTTTTCACGGCTGGGGTAGGACTGTCGGTTTGGAAACAAGTTTCAGGAAGGCGAAGAGTATCTGTCGGCTAGCACGACACCATTGTGGCGAGGGGACTTAGCGAAACGTCGCCCCACTCTGTAGGAGCTGGCGAAGCCTGCGATCTTTTGATCTTGATCTTGATCTTGATCTTGATCTTGATCTTGATCTTGATCTTGATCTTGATCTTGATCATCTTGATCTTTCGCTTGCGACTCAATTGTCAGGGACAAGATCGCAGCCTCGTTGCACTCGACAGCTCCTACGGTAGCCCTGCGGGCGTCAGTTCAATTCGCCGTTTCAGCCACAGGCACCTTGACCCGTTCGACCTTGCGATAGGTCAGCAGCACGATGCCCGTCACCACAATCGCGCCGCCCATCACCTGGCCCGGGTTGAGCATCTGGTCCAGCACCAGCCAGCCGATCAGCAGCGTGGCCAGCGGTTCGATGTTCATCACCGGGGCGTTGCGCGGCATGTCCAGGCGGGGCACGGAAATGAACAGCACAGTGAAGCCGGTGCCGTAGAGCACCACCAGGGTCGCCAGGGCGAACCAACCGGTGCTGCTGGCTGGCAGGTCGAAACCGCCGGGCAGGGCACCGGTCAGGCCGGCGAGGTTGACGCTGCTGAAGACGATGAAGATCGTCAGCAGGCTGCGCACCGAGCCGCGCACCTGGGACAACTTGTGATCGGTGATCCACAGTGCGCAGGCAAAGGCGCAAGCAGCGCAAAAGGCCAGGCCCACCCCCAGCAGCCATTGCGGGCCGACGCCTTGCCCAGACGATAACCGCGCCGGCACTTCCAGCACGAATACCAGGCCCACCAGGATCATGCCCATCAACGCGGCGGTGCGCGCCGTCGGGCGTGGCCCGCCCAGGGCCCAGGTCAGCAAGGCCAGCAGGATCGGAAACACGTTGCCCACCAACAGCGCCAACGCCACCGGCACCCGCGCCACGGCGGAGTACAGGCACAGGCTCTGGGCGCCGATCAACAGCCCCAGTGCCAATTGCCAGCGCCACGCACCGGGCGGCAGGCGCAGGCTCTGTCGTTGCCAGAGCACCATCGCAGCCAGCACCAGCAGCGTCCCGCCCGAGCGCAGCAAGATCGCCAGCAGCACACCGGCACCGTCATCGAACGCGGCCCGCGCGGCGACGTGGTTGCCGGCGAAGGCACAGCCCATGCACAGCAGGACGAGCACCGCGAGGTGGCGGGGTAACGGCGTGGGGGTGTCAGGTGCAGCGATGGGGCGAGTCATGGCAGGTGTCTCTAAGGCGGCCGCCAAGGCAAAAGGCCCTGGATCGACTGTTTTTAGTTGTAAGTTGTCGTACGACTGTAAGGTTTTTACCTCGTGGGGTGCAAGGGACAAGGTGCGCAGACCTGTGGGTTTTGGTGCATGGGTGCGGTTGCTTCGGTGTTTACTTGCTTTGGTGTGTATATCCGTTACCGCAGAAACGGATATACACCCCCCAAAAAAAACACAGCGAAATATCAAAATGAACAGCATTACGCACATTATCCGGTGCTTTGCTGTACAACAAACTTGGCCGCTGTGTCGTCTACAGCATCGCCCTTCTTGCGGAAAAAACCCATGCGCCTGGCCGATTTCATTCTCGACAATATCGAGCCGATTCTTCAGGCGTGGGAAGACTTCGCCAAAACCATCACCCCCGCGTCCATTGGCATGGATTCCGTGGCCCTGCGCGACCATGCCGAACAGATGCTGCGCACCATCGCCGCTGACCTGCGTACCTCGCAAACGCGCAAGGAGGCGATTGCCAAGTCCCACGGCGAGGCCCCGACGGCGGATGCCGAAACCGCCGCCGAAACCCATGCGGTCATCCGCCAGTCCTCGGGTTTCACCGTGGAACAAATGGTCTCCGAATACCGGGCCCTGCGCACCAGTGTGCTCATGCTCTGGATGCCGCACACGCAGCTGGATCACAAACAGGTCATGGACGATCTGATTCGATTCAACGAGGCCGTGGACCAGGCCTTGGCCGAGTCTGTCGTCAGTTACTCGGGGGCGGTGGATGCGTCGCGCAACATCTTTCTCGGGATTCTGGGGCATGACCTGCGCAGCCCCTTGGGCGCGATCCTGCTGAGTTCCGAAGTGCTGCTGCGGGCGGGGGACCTGCCCGCCAAAGCCACCAAGATCACTTCGCGTATCTACACCAGCGTCAAGCGGGCCAACAAAATCGTCGGCGATCTGCTGGATTTCACCCGTACCCAACTTGGCTCGGGTATTCCGGTGCAGCGTTTCAACGGCGATCTGGTGGCCGCCTGCGAAGGCATGGTGGAGGAGGCGCGGGCCTATCACCCGGAAAGCGAAATCCGCTTTGAAACGACCGGTGCCCTGGAGGCGCGGTTTGATCCCGCCCGCATGGAGCAAGTATTTGCCAACCTTATTGGCAACGCCGTCCAGCATGGTGCCGAAGGCACGCCGGTGACTGTTTCGTTGAGCGTGGAAAAGGATATGGCCGTGATCGCGATCAACAACCAGGGCAAGCCTATCGAGAAAGAGCCCATTGCCAACATCTTCAACCCAATGGTCCGAAATCTGTGCAGCAGTGAAATGCAGTACGGTTCCACGGCTGGGCTCGGACTTGGCCTGCACATCGCTTCGGCGATCGTATCGGCCCATCAGGGCACCATCAAGGTCCACTCGGAGGCGCAAGTCGGCACGACATTTACCGTTCGTATACCGCTGAACCCGGCCTGATCGACTGTCCGCAAGAGCAGATTCGCATACTTGTACGATGTCTTATCACGTAGTAAAACTGTCGTCCCGTCCAATAATAATTAACGGAGACGCACCGATGGATGCTTCGCAATCTGCAACCGCCGCCGATCAGGGCCGCCGGATCTTCCTGAAGAAGTCCCTGGTGGTCTCGGCCGCTGCCGCCGCTCTTGGCAACCTGCCAGGGCTCGCCCAGGCCGAACCCTTGAGCCAGCGTTACCCGGACCCGCTGATCAATATCCTTGACCCCAGCTTCATGGACTTGCGCATCTTCAACGCCAGCGTGGAGAAACTCGCCACCGGTTTGCGTTGGGCAGAAGGGCCGGTGTGGGTCGGTGACGGTCGTTACCTGCTGGTCAGCGACATTCCCAACAACCGCATCGTGCGCTGGGATGAAATTACCGGTGGCCTGTCGGTCTACCGCGAGAATTCCAACTTCTCCAACGGCATGTGCCGTGATCGCCAGGGCCGGCTGCTGGTGTGCGAAGGCTCCACCACCGCCAGCGAAGGCCGACGCATCACTCGCACCGAGCACAACGGCACTATCACCGTGCTGGCGGACAGTTTCGAAGGCAAGCCGCTGAACTCGCCCAACGACATCGTGTGCAAGCGTGATGGCTCGGTCTGGTTCACTGACCCGCCGTTCCAGACCGGCAACAACTACGAGGGGCACAAAGTCACCCCCGTCCAGCCCCACGCGGTGTATCGCATCGACGGCGAAAACGGCAAGGTCACTCGGGTGATCGATGACCTGGCGGGGCCGAACGGGTTGTGTTTTTCCCCGGACGAGAAAATCCTCTACGTGGTCGAAGGCCGGGCCAAGCCCAACCGCTTGATCTGGGCAATCACGGTCAAGGACGATGGCACGCTGGGGGAGCGGCGCAAGCACATCGAAGGTCTGGATTACGCTGCGATCGATGGAATCAAGTGCGACGAGAGCGGCAACCTCTGGTGCGGTTGGGGCGGTAATGGCGACCCCAAGGCCGACCTGGAAAAACTCGACGGCGTGCGGGTGTTCAACCCTGAAGGCAAGGCCATCGGGCACATCTCCCTGCCGGAGCGTTGCCCCAACGTCTGCTTCGGCGGGCGGGAAGGCAATCGGTTGTTCATGGCCGGCAGCCATTCGTTGTATTCGCTGTTCGTGAATACACGGGGGGCGACGTTTGCCTGAGTGAACGGTTCTGCGTTGTGGCGAGGAGTTGCTCCTGCTGGGCTCTGTAGGAGCTGGCGAAGCCTGCGATCTTTTGATCTTGATCTTGATCTTGATCTTGATCTTGATCTTTCACTTGAGATTCAAGTGTCTGGGGAAAGATCGCAGCCTCGTTGCACTCGACAGCTCCTACACAGCTCCTACACAGCTCCTACACAGCTCCCACACGGCTCCTACAGGGCGCGCGCCAGCGGGGGTAATCGCTGGCCACGGATGTTCTGTGTTTTCTGATGGGTTCAGGATTGTCCGCAACTCCATAGCTCCACGGTCGGCTGGCCCTCTGTCGGCGGCCCCAGCCAATGGCTCATCGGCCGACAACGGCCATCGAAACACAATTGATAATCGCCGGCCTGCGGCGTACGGCCCAGCTTCAGCGGTTGCAGCGGCGGCATCTGGCGTTGGTAGTGCCAACTGCCATTTTCCAGCCGGGCGCCTTCGGGTATCTCCATGCCCGCGCCATTGCCTTTGACCCTGGCTTCACCCAGGACCAGCCCCTGTGCGGTCACGCGATAATCTTCCTCCCAGCGGACCTTCTCGATGGTGTGGTTCCATGCCAGCGTGAAATCGGCAACGGGAAGTTGTGCCCAGGCCACCCCGGCCAGGCCCAGGCACAAACCGATCACGCCAAGGCCCGTCCGGCACGCCGCGAGCGCCAGATGTGCTGGAAGATCATCAGCCCGGCCAGCACGAAGCCAATCTCGTCGGTCAGCGGCAGGGCCACCACCAGCAACGCGCCAGCCGCAAAACACAGCAGGCGCTCCCAGACCGGCATCTTTTGTTGCAGATAGCCGGTGGACGCCATGCCCCAAAGCCCGACGGCCAACAACGTCTTGATCAGCATGTACGCGGTCATCCACAGGTTGTCGCCTTGAAGCATCAGTGCCGGGTTATAGACCGCCATGAACGGAATGACGAAGCCGGCGAGGGCGATGCGCACCGCCCAGAAGCTGATCTTCAGGCCACTTTCCCGGGCAATGGGCGCGGCGGCGAAACAGGCCAGCGCCACCGGTGGGGTCAGGTCGGCGAGGATGCCGAAATAGAACACGAACATGTGCGACACGATCAGCGGCACGCCCAGTTCCAGCAGGGCGGGCGCGGCGATCGAGCTGGTGATGATGTAGTTGGGAATGGTCGGGATGCCCATGCCCAGCACCAGGCAAGTGAGCATGGTGAGGATCAGCGACAGCAACAGGTTGTCCCTGCCGATGGCGAGGATGTAGCCGGCAAAGGTGGAAGCCACACCGGTCAGCGAGACCACCGCGATGATGCTGCCCACCAAGGCGCAGGCGATCCCCACAGGAACGGCATGACGCGCACCATCTACCAACGCATGCAGGCAGATGACGAGGGTTTCCCGCGTGCCTTGCATGAACCAGCAGGTCACCACCAACACGCCGATCACCGCGAACACGACACCGATGCCCAACCGGAAAAAACCGACGCAGAGCAGCCCCAAGGCGATCCAGAAGGCACAGCGCAAAGCGTAGTTCGAGACCTTGAGAATGATCGCCGAGCCGAGAATCACGATAGCTGTCAATGCCAGGCCCACCATGCCGGAAAACAGCGGTGTGCGTCCGGAAAACAACAGGTAGACCAACACCGCGAGCGGGATCAGCAGGAACCAGCTTTCCTTGACCGCACCCCAGGCGCTGGGGCACTGGTCCTTGGGCAGGCCCTTGAGGTCGGAGCGCTTGGCTTCCAGGTGAACCATCCAGAATACCGAGCCGAAGTACAGGCAAGCGGGTATCAGCGCCGCCTTGGCGATTTCAACAAATGGCACATTGATGGTTTCGGCCATGATGAAGGCCACCGCGCCCATTACCGGCGGCATGATCTGGCTGCCCATGCTGGAAGTCGCTTCCACACCGCCGGCAAACGCGGCCTTGTAGCCGAAGCGCTTCATCAACGGGATGGTGAATTGCCCGGTGGTGACAACGTTGGCGATGCCCGAGCCGGTGATGGTGCCCATCAGCGCCGATGACACCACCGCCACTTTCGCCGGCCCGCCCAGTTTGTGGCCGAACAGGCCCATGGCGAAATCGGTGAACAGCTTGATCATGCCGGCCTTTTCCAGGAAAGCGCCGAACAGGATGAACAGGAAGATATAGGTTGCCGACACGTAGGTCGGCGTGCCGTACAAACCTTCGGTGCCGAACGACAGTTGGTTGATGATTTGATCGACGCCATAGCCACGATGGGCCAAATCGCCTGGCAGGTATTCGCCGAACAGGCCATAGGCCAGGAACAGGCCGCAGATGATCGGCAGCGCGATGCCCATCACCCGCCGTGCGGCTTCGAAGACCAGCACGATCAGGATCACGCCGATGATCATGTCGGCGGTGGTCAGGTCGCCAGAGCGCTGGATCAGGTCGGCTTCGAACACCCATTGATAGAGCGCCGTCGCCACGCCCCCCAGGCTCAGGACCCAGGCCAGGGGTTGCCAGGGACGCTGCCTGCCATAGGCCGGGTAGCTGAGGAACACCACCCACAGCAGAAAGCCGACATGCACCGCCCGCAGTACGATGCTGGAAACCGGAGAAAACGCGGCGGTGACGATCTGGAACACTGAAAACAGCAAGGCCACGTAAAACAGTGTCTTGGGCCAGTCCCGCGGGTCCGTGGCGATGCCGTGCTGGTCTTCACTCATGAGGTGCCTGCCTTCTGTTCACATTCAAGGGGCGAAAACACGATGCATCAACGGCGACGGGCGCCGTTGATGCATAGGGTGTTACAGCGCGCCCACTTCCTTGTAGTAGCGCTCGGCACCCGGGTGGAGTGCGATCGGCAGGTTTTTCGCGGCATTTTTCAGGGTGATGTCCTTGGCCGCCGAATGGGAAGTGCCCAGGCGAGTGAGGTTCTCGAAGAGCAGCTTGGTCATCTGGTACGCCACCTCATCCGGGACATCCTCGCGGGTGACCAGAATGTTGGTGATGGCCACGGTCGGTACGGCGTCGGTTTGGCCGTCGTAGGTATTGGCCGGAATCATTGCGCTCTGGTAGGCCGGGTTACCGATTTTTTCCACCACATCGGTGGGCACCGACACATAACTCAGCGCCATGGTCGAGGCCAGGTCGCGAATGGCCGCCATCCCCAGGCCTGAGGACTGCAGCGTGGCATCCAGTTGGCGGTTCTTGATCAAGTCCACCGACTCGGCGAATGGCAGGTACTGGACCTTCATGTCCTGGTAGGTCAGCCCCGCGGCCTTGAAGATGGCCCGGGCATTGAGTTCGGTGCCGGATTTTGCCGCGCCGACGGAAACGGTCTTGCCCTTGAGGTCGGCCAGGGTCTTGATGCCGGACTCCTGGCTGGCGACGATCTGGATGTAATTGGGGTAGGCGCCGGCAATGGCGCGCAGCTTGGTCAACGGCGCCTTGAACCCGGCGTCTTCCACACCGTTCTTGGCGTCCGCCACCGAGTCACCCAGCGCCAGGGCCAGCTCACCACGACCGGCTTGCAGCAGGTTGAGGTTTTCCACCGAGGCCTTGGTGGATTGCACTGACGTCTTGGCGTCCTGGATGCCGTTGCTGTAGATCTGTGAAAGCCCGACCCCGATCGGGTAATAAACCCCACTGGTCCCCCCCGTCAGGATGTTGATATACACCGGGGCTGCCTGGGCCGTGGTGCTGACCACCAAGGCTGCCGCGGCGGCCAGAAGGGTGAAGCGCTTGTTGACTCGCATGGGGGACCTCTCCGTCTTGTTATGGCTGTATGCAGAGTCTTTCCACTGTAGTTCAAACGGGGGCGGTGGCGAGTCGAGCGGCCGTAAAGGCTTTTTTGTGGCGAGGGCGCTTGCTCCCGCTGGGCTCTGTAGGAGCTGGCGAAGCCTGCGATCTTTTGATCTTGATCTTTCGCTTTTGACTCAATTGTCAGTGGAAAGATCGCAGCCTCGCTCCGCTCGAGAGCTCCTACACAGCTCCTACATAGCGCGCCCCAGCGGGAGCAAGCTCCCTCGCCACAGGTTCCTGGTTATGCAAGGGGCGCCGTACTGCCTCGCACCGTCAACTCAAACGGCAACACCACATGCCGTTCGGCAATCGGCTTCTTCTCGATCAGGGCAATCAGCATCTCCACCGCTTTTTCCCCAAAGATTTCGGCAGGCTGTGAAATGGTGGTCAGGGGCGGGTCGCAATAGGCGGCGAAGGGGATGTCGTCAAACCCCACCAGGGAAATATCTTCGGGCACCCGCAGGCCCATTTGCTTGATACGCCTGAGCGCGCCGATGGCCATCTCGTCGTTTTCACAGAACAGCGCGCTGGGCCGATCGGCCAGCGCCAACATCGCGCCTGCGCCGTCATCACCGGCCTTCAAGGTGAAGTCGCCATGGCAGATCAGGCTGGGGTCGACGGCGATACCGGCCTGGCTCAGGGCATCCTGGTAGCCGGCCACGCGGTCCAGGGTCAAGGGACTGCTGCGGGGGCCCTTGATGATGCCGATGCGGCGGTGGCCGAGGCCGATCAGGTGCTCGGTCATGGCCTGGGCGGCGGCGCGGTTGTCGAGGCTGATGGTCGGGTAGGGGGCGTGCTTGACCACTTCGCAGGCGTTGACCAGCGGCAGGCTTTCGGCACCTGCGGGCATCGATTCGAAAGGATCGCTGGCGCGTAGCTGGATCACCCCGTCGGCCTGGTGGGCGTAGACCAGCGCGGCGAATTCCCGCTCGATCTGCGCGCGGCCCTGGGTGTCGCACAGCAGCAATCGATAACCCGCCGCCTGCGCGGCCTGCTGCGCGCCGCTGATGACCCGGGCGAAAAACGTATTGGCGATGGTCGGCACCAGGATCACCAGGTTGCCGGTGCGCCGGGAGCGAAATTGCACCGCCATCAGGTTGGGCCGATAGCCGGCCTGTTCCACCGCCGCGTTGACCTTGTCCCGCGTCTCGGGAAGCACCCGTTCGGGCGATTTCAGGGTTCTGGACACCGTGGCCACCGAAACACCGGCCAGCCGGGCCACTTCACGAATGTTGGACAAAATCACCTCGGGGGGCAGGGGCTACGGTTGGGGAGCTTACCGCAGGTTGAGCGCCTCACAAATGTTCATGCGTGACCTCGTGGGGTTTGACACGCAGGAAAAGTGAGCCTAGATTTCCGCCATGATGTAACCGGTTACATCATCATCCTGACAGGAAGACAATCGCGATGAATCCTGTAGCACCGAAAATAAGAATGGGCTTCGTCGGCGGTGGAGAGGGCGCGTTCATCGGCCAGGCCCATCGTCAGGCCGCGGGCCTGGACGGCGGTTTCGAATTGGTCTGCGGCGCGTTCAGCCGCGACCCTCACAACACTCGGCAGACCGGCGCGGCCCTGGGCCTGCCAGCGTCGCGTTGCTACCACGATTGGCAGCAGATGCTCGACACCGAAGCGCTGCTGCCGCTGGATCAGCGCATGGAACTGCTGGTGATCGTCACGCCCAATCACCTCCATGCGCCTATCGCCAGCCAGGCCTTGAAAGCCGGTTTCCATGTGTTCAGCGAGAAACCCGCCGCGCTGGACCTCAACGAGTTGCTGGCCCTCAAGGAAGTGCTGCAAGGCAGCCGTTGCCTCTACGGCCTGGCCCACACCTACCTGGGCTATCCCATGGTTTGGCAGGCGCGGGAGATGGTGCGTTCGGGCGAGATCGGCCAGGTGCGCAAAGTGCTGGTCGAGTACCCCCAAGGCTGGCTCAGCCAGGATGTCGCCGCCCAAGGCAATAAACAGGCCGAGTGGCGCGACGACCCCGGGCAGTCCGGCCTGGGCGGTTGCATCGGCGACATCGGCACCCACGCGTTTTCCCTGGCCGAGTTCGTCGCAGACCAGCCTATCCAACAGCTATGCGCCGCCTTGGGTACGCACATCCCGGGCCGGCAATTGGATGACGACGCCGCGATGCTGTTCAAGATGGCGAGCGGTGCCAGCGGCGCGTTGATCGCAAGCCAGGTCTGCACCGGTGAAGAGAACCCGCTGAAGATTCGCGTCTACGGTGACAAGGGTGCCCTGGAGTGGCGCCAGGAAGAGCCGGCGAGCCTGATCCATCGCGCCTTTGACCAACCCCTGCGCATCTTGCGTAGCGGTGTCGGCCAGCCGTGGCTGTGCGCGGCGGCCACTCGGCGCATGCGCCTGCCGGCCGGGCATCCCGAGGGCTACCTGGAGGCCATGGCCAACCTCTACGGCGATTTCGCCCACGCCATTCGCAACCATGTCGAAGGCCCTGACGCCCCTGGCGTGCCCGGCATCGAGACCGGTTTGCGGGGCATGGCATTTATCGAGGCCGCCATCCTCAACCACCGTGGCGAGGCGAAATGGACCGCCGTGCAGACCGGAGCATCCCTATTGTGAATACCCTCGACACACCACCGAGCGGCCTGCGTGGCCCAGGCATTTTCCTGGCGCAATTCATGTCCGCCGAAGCGCCGTTCGACACCCTGGCCAACATCGCCCAGTGGGCGGCGTCGCAAGGCTACAAGGCCATTCAACTACCGACGTCGGGCACCCAATACATCGACCTGGCCCGGGCCGCCGAGAGCCAGGATTATTGCGATGAACTCAAGGCCACCTGTGCCCAGGCCGGTGTCGAGATCAGCGAGTTATCGACGCACCTGCAAGGCCAGTTGGTGGCGGTGCACCCGGCGTTCGACGCGCTGTTCGACGACTTCGCCCCGGCCCATCTGCGCGGCCAGCCCCTGGCGCGGACCGAGTGGGCGATCGAGCAACTCAAACTGGCCGCCCGCGCCAGCCAGCGGTTGGGCCTCAAGGCCCATGCGACGTTTTCCGGTGCGCTGCTGTGGCCGTATCTCTACCCCTGGCCGCAGCGCCCGGCCGGCCTGGTGGAGCAGGGTTTCACCGAACTGGCCCGGCGCTGGTTACCGATTCTCGACTGCTTCGACGCGGCGGGGGTGGACCTGTGCTACGAAATCCACCCCGGCGAAGACCTCCACGACGGGGCCTCGTTCGAGCGCTTCCTCGACGCGGTCGATCATCACCCGCGGGCGGCGATCCTCTACGACCCCAGCCATCTGCTGCTGCAACAGATGGACTATCTGGGTTTCATCGATCACTACCACGCGCGCATCCGCATGTTCCACGTCAAGGACGCCGAGTTCCGCCCCGATGCTCGTTCCGGGGTGTATGGCGGTTACCAGGGCTGGGTCGATCGGCCTGGGCGGTTCCGTTCGTTGGGCGATGGCCAGATCGATTTCAAATCGATCTTCAGCAAACTGACCCAATACGATTTCAGCGGTTGGGCGGTCCTGGAATGGGAGTGCTGCCTGAAGGATTCGCAACAGGGCGCGGCAGAAGGGGCGGCGTTCATCCAGCGGCACATGATCAGCAAGACTCGCAAGGCGTTCGACGATTTTGCTGGTGTCACGGCGGATGAAGACTCCAATCGGCGGCTGTTGGGCCTGTTGAGGTAACTCATCCACCCAAAACCCTGTGGCCAAAACCCAATGGCAAGCAAACCCATTGTGGGAGCAAGGCTTGCCCGCGATGAACGAAAACGCGGTTCAACGGTTAGACCGCGGCGCGGCCATCGCGGGCAAGCCTTGCTCCCACAGTTGAGGTCTTTTTGTATCAAAAGCGGTGAGTTTTTTTTCACAAGAACAACAATAAAACGGTGACTGTCATGACCACGATGAACGCACGCCTCAGCGTGATGATGTTCCTGCAGTTCTTTATCTGGGGTGGCTGGTTCGTCACCCTGGGGACTTTTCTCTCCAGCACGCTGGGCGCCAGCGGCGGGCAGATCGGCATGGCGTTTTCCACGCAGTCGTGGGGGGCGATCATTGCGCCGTTTGTCATCGGCCTGATCGCCGACCGCTACTTCAATGCCGAACGGATCCTGGCGGTGTTGCACCTGCTGGGCGCGGTGTTGCTGTATCAGCTGTATTCGGCGGCGGATTTCAGCGTGTTCTACCCGTACGTGCTGGCGTACATGGTGGTCTACATGCCGACGCTGGCCCTGGTCAATTCCGTGGCGTTCCGGCAAATGCGCGACCCGGCGCTGGAGTTCTCGCGCATCCGGGTGTGGGGCACGATTGGCTGGATCGTCGCCGGCGTGGTGATCAGTTTTGTGTTCGCCTGGGATTCGCGCGAAGCGATCTCGGCAGGCGGCTTGCGCAATACCTTCCTGATGGCGGCCATCGCGTCCCTGGTCCTGGGACTCTACAGCTTCACGCTGCCGGCCACGGCACCGCTCAAGGAACAGGCCAGCGCTGGTGGCGTCAAGCAACTGCTGGGGCTGGACGCGTTGGGTCTGTTGAAGGATCGCAGCTACCTGGTGTTCTTCATCGCCTCGATCCTGATCTGCATCCCCTTGGCGTTCTATTACCAGAATGCCAACCCGTTCCTGGCCGAAACCGGGATGACCAACCCCACGGCGAAAATGGCCATCGGGCAGGTCTCGGAAGTGTTGTTCATGCTGCTGTTGCCGCTGTTCATCCAGCGCTTCGGCATCAAGCTGGCGCTATTGGTGGGTATGTTGGCGTGGGCGTTGCGCTACGTGTTGTTCGCCTACGGCAATAACGGCGACCTGGCGTTCATGCTGTTCACCGGCATTGCCCTGCACGGCATCTGCTATGACTTCTTTTTTGTCTCGGGGCAGATCTACACCGACGCCAAGGCACCGGAGCGCTTTCGCAGCTCGGCCCAGGGCCTGATTACCCTGGCGACCTATGGTGTGGGGATGTTGATCGGTTTCTGGGTGGCGGGGCAGGTGACCGATCACTTTGTCCTGGAGGGCGGCCACGATTGGAAAAGCATCTGGCTGTTCCCGGCCGGTTTCGCGTTGCTGGTGTTGGTCTGCTTCCTGTTTACCTTCCGTGGCCAGCAAGCGCTCGTTGCGCCGTCAAAGGCCTGAAGCAGGGCTGGGCGTCAGTCATTTGTGACTGGCGCTCAGTTTGGTGTAGGTCACTTTCCCGCCTTCATTGGAATAGCCTTTGTTGTCCAAGGTGTAGACGCCGGCCTTGAAATAGAAGTTGTAGCCCTGCCAGGACTTGTCCAGCTTCACCTGTTTGCCACCGTTGCCGATCAGCACCGAGAGCTGGCCTTGCTTGTCCATTTGCAGCGTGTACGAGAAGGATTTGTTCAACGGCACCTTGGGCACGGTGTAGATCACCGGGCTCTTCTTGTCCTTGGGCTTGACCCGGTATTCCACGTCGATATTGCCGGTGCCCTTTTCGTAGCGGTACACCAGTTTCAACAACGGCGTCGGCGCGTCCTTGGCGTGAATCTGCGCCACTACCACGCGGCCTTCGGAAGGCACCTGGTTCACCGACAGCTCGCCCTTGAGGGTGTTGGTGCCGCTGTTGTAGCGCCAGTTGCGGTGTTTCCCGTCCCTGCTGGTTTCCCGCAGCTCGGAGCGCGGGTATTTGCTGTTACCGGTATGGGAGCCGGTGACGGGCGCCCAGAAGATGATCCGCTGGCCGTTATTGTCGAAATACTTGTTCTTCAAGGTCGGCATGGCTTTGGTCGCCACGACCTGCGCCGGCGTTTGCACCGGCAGGGTTACGCTCCAGACAGTCACGTCAATCATGATAAAACCCTCCAACGGGACCGGCCGTTACCTATCGGCCGTCAAGGCAAGAACTGCCTTCCGTGGCGCAGTTTCCATGTTATCGACGAGGGCCTGCTTCGCTGGAGACGCAACTGACGGATGGCTCTGCGATGAGCCTTCCAGACGCTGAATTGGGCGGATTATCGTGTGTCAATTTGTTGCTGATCGGTTAGAGTACGCGCCGCCCGAGAGACGGATCCCGGGCGTTTTCTCATGGAGTATTCAATGAACCACATCAGCAAAGTTGTCGCCTGCGCAGTGTTCGGCCTGGTCCTGGCGGGTTGCACCGGCACCCCGATGAAAACCCAGCAATACGACAGCAGCCAATACACCGTTGTCGGCCACAGCGAAGCCAAGGCCACCGGCCTGCTGCTGTTCGGCGTGATCCCGATTCGCCAGAACAACCGTTTCGTGCGTGCCCAGGACGCGGCGATCAAGGCCAAGGGCGGCGACGCCATGATCAACACCCAAGTCCAGGAAAACTGGTTCTGGGCCTGGGTCCTGACCGGCTACACCACCTCGGTGTCCGGTGATGTGGTCAAGCTGAAAAACGTTCAGTAACACCGTTGTTTTGATCGTTCCCACGCTCCGCGTGGGAATGCCGCCCGGGACGCTCCGCGTTCCGTTAAGCGTGACGCAGAGCGTCAGTGGATGCATTCCCACGCGGGAGCGTGGGAACGATCAACGTCCCTATCTATCAATGTCCGCCGACGACCATATGCGTGAACGGCGCCACATACGCCTGCAACGTCACCAGCCCGCCCACCAGAATCGCCAGCACCACCGAGTGGAAAAACACGTAGCGCAGGATCTCGCCTTCGTGACCGTACCAACGGGTCGCGGTGGAGGCGACCACGATCGACTGGGCGTCGACCATCTTGCCCATGACCCCGCCGGAACTGTTGGCCGCAGCCATCAGCACCGGGCTGATCCCCAACTGTTCCGCTGTCACCCGTTGCAAACCACCGAACAGCACATTGGACGCCGTGTCCGAACCGGTCAGCGCCACGCCGAGCCAGCCCAGCAAAGTGCCGAACATGGGGGTAGAAAATACCGGTGGCGGCGAAGGCCAGGCCCATGGTCGCGTCCAGGCCTGAGTAGCGCGTGAGAAACCCCAGGGCCAACATTGCCACGATGGTGATCAGCGAGTAGCGCACCACCCAGAGCGTTCGCAGGTAGTGGTGCAGCAGTTGCGGGATGGAATAGCCCATCAGCAAGCCACCGAGAATCGCCGCCAGGAAGATGCCGCTGCCGGTGGCGGTGAACCAGTTGAACTTGTAGACCGCTTCCTCGGTTTTAGGCTGGGGCACCACGGGCGGGACTTTTTCGATCTGCTGGTGGATGGTGCCGAAGGTCACCAGGGGCGAGAAGATCGGGTTGGCCTCACGCATCGGCTTGCCTTGGGGGTCGAGCTTGGCCGATTGGGTCTGCGGGTCCAGCGCCGGGCGGGTATCGAACAGGTTCTTGAAACTCTGGGTGCCCCAGGCGAACACGAAGACTGTAAGGATGATCCATGGCATCCAGGCCCGCAGCACTGCCGGTCGCGCATCACTGGAAAAGGTGGTGCTGGCCTGCGGTTTTTCATCTTCGCTGGCGTCGATTTTCGAGTCATCGACCCGTCCCGACAACGCGGCGGAGGTGTGCACTGTGGCCGGTTTCCAGACCTTTAGAAAACCGGTGAGGCAGGCCATGGAAATCAGCGCGGCAATCACATCCACCAGCATCGGCCCGTGGTAGTTCGACACCAGGAACTGCGGGATAGCGAAGCTGACGCCGGCCACCAGAATCGCCGGCCAGATCTCCAGCATCTTGCGCCACCCGGCAAACGCCCAGATCAACCAGAACGGCACCAGCACCGAGAAAAACGGCAACTGCCGACCGACCATCATCGACAGCTCCATCTCATCCAGCCCGGTGACTTTGGCCAGAGTGATGATCGGCGTGCCCAGGGCGCCGAAGGCCACGGGCGCGGTGTTGGCGATCAGCGCCAGGCCCGAGGCGGCCAAGGGGGAGAAGCCCAGCCCGATCAGGATCGCCCCGGTCACCGCCACCGGCGTGCCGAAACCCGCCGCGCCCTCGAAGAACGCACCGAAGCAAAAGGCGATCAGCAGCAATTGCAGGCGCCGGTCGTCGGTGATGCGTGCGAGGGAATCCTGCAGGACCTTGAACGAGCCGTTCTCGGTGGTCAGCCGGTGCAGGAAGATGATGTTGAGGACAATCCAGCCAATGGGCAGCAGCCCGTTGGCCGCGCCGTAAAGTGCCGCCGAACCGGCCATGCCGGCGGGCATGCCGAAGGCGAAGATCGCGATCAGCAAGGCCGAGGCCAGGGCCATCAACGCCGCCAGGTGTGCCTTGACATGAAAGAACGCCAGGGACGCCAGCATCACCACCACCGGAACCGCCGCCAGGAGCGTCGACAGCACCGCATTACCGAAGGGATCGTAGACTTGTTGCCAGACCATGTTCCACCTCTGCTTTTTATTGTTGGAAGTGCAGGCCCCAGGGGGGATTGGCAGAGAAGTATAGGCGGGGATTGGGGAGGGGATTGGTCCAGGAATAGCCAGGCATACTCCAGTCGATCGTCCCCACGCTCCGCGTGGGAATGCCGCCAGGGACGCTCCGCGTTCCGCTTCTGGGATGTGACGCAGAGCGTCACGGGATGCATTCCCACGCAGAGCGTGGGAACGATCAAATACAGGCCTTTTGTGATGAGGGCTAGCGTGCTTCGACGTTATCCAGCGCGCGGTTCGCCAGCAATGCGCCCAGCTCGATCAGTTGCTGGATGCCCAGGATAATGTGGCGCCTGGGACCTTCCTGGTCGAAGGCCAGGTCACTGACCATGGCATTGGCCGAGGCCAGGGTTTCGCTGAGATTGGCGAGCAGGGTTTCGGTGTCGACGCCATGGGCGACGGTGAAGAGCTGGCCTGGATCGGCCTCGGGTTTGTTGGGTTTGGGCTTGAGGTAGTGATCGAGGATGCGGTCGGCGGCTTTGTCGAACGCTTTTGAGTTGGCCGGATCGGTGTCCGGTGGGTTGGGTGTTGGTTTGAACATGGTTGAAATCTCATGTGGGATTTGAAGGAGCCATCACCCTCGCTACCAAACGAAGGGTGGCGGCCATACGCAGGTTGGTAGACCGGTCCACATGAACACCGGCGCGCCCGAGGGCGCCCTACGCATGACCACCATTGAATACAAATGCTGATAGGCACCTGTAAAAAAGTGAGCCGTGCGTCATGTAGAGGCCGGGCTACCAAACCCGATCGCTGATTYSTCAGCGACCYGGAAACGATAGAGCCCGCCCCCCAGGCGCACAAGCCGGCGGATTCTGGCGTAGTTGTAGGTAACGGCGCAAGACAACGTAGCCCGAACCCGAACGATCCTACATCTGAATAAACACAGGCCTGTTTCGACTGCGAATAGGGTTAGCAACACACCTGTGGCGAGGGAGCTTGCTCCCGCTGGGTTCTGTAGGAGCTGGCGAAGCCTGCGATCTTTTGATCTTGATCTTTCGCTTGAGACTCAACTGTCTGGGACAAGATCGCAGCCTCGTTGCACTCGTCAGCTCCTACAGGCGCAGTCCAGCGGGAGCAAGCTCCCTCGCCACCAAAAGCAGTGCAGCGCTACAACAGTGCAGTGCGTCCGCTCAGCCCTTCGCCGCCATCGCCGTCACTTCCACTTTCATTCCTTCAACCGCCAGCGCCGCCACACCCACGGCGGCGCGAACCGGCCAGGGTTTGGCGAAGAAGCGTTTGTAGACCTCGTTGAAAGCGGCGCGATCCGCCATGTCGGTCAAATAGATGGTCAGGTGCAGGACCCGGTCCATGGAACTGCCGGCGCCCTCCAGGGCGGTCTTGAGGGCTTGCAGTGTGCATTCGCTCTGCCGGGTGATGTCGCCCAGTTCCAGGCTGCCATCGGCGTGGGTGGGGATTTGCGTGGAAACCAGCAGGCCGCCGAAACCGGCGACGTCGGAGGAAATGGAGTCCTCATCCGGATCTGGAATAAACGTGATATCTGGGTTGCTCATGCAAAGCCTCATGCTGGAAAAGAAAAGGACCGCCGCAGTTTAGCGTCCATTGCTGCGCCATTCCTGCATTCCTTTATCCGTGCGTTCCCAGCCCATTGTTTTGCACCAGCGCCTGGATGTAGGCCTCAAGTGTCATGGTGCCGTGCAAGGCGTCGTCGCCCACGTCGAAGCCGCTGTCGAGGCTGACGGCGCTCATGCGCGCATAGGATTGCGCCGCAGCGGGGCTGAAGCCGAGGCTTTGGAAGGTGCTTTCCCATTGGTCCCTGGGGATTACTTGGACCTCGACCGGCCGGCCGAGCGCCTGGGAAAATGCCTGCGCCACATCGTTGGGCGAGTACAGGTGAGGTCCCTGCACGTTACGCACGCCAATGTCATCAACCGACGATAGCAACCGCGCGGCCGCCACTTCGCCCAGGTCTCGGGGTGCAACCATGGGGAAGGCCAGATCGGCGGGAAACAGCGTCGACAGCTTGCCGGTCTCGCGCACGGTATCGAGCAGGCTGTCCCAGTTGCTCATGTAATAAGCCCCGCGATTGATCGCCGCCGGGATCGACTGGTTGCGCAGCCCTTCTTCCAATTCCCACAAGACGCTGAGATCGCCGATACGCTCGCCAGGCTGGGCGCCGGCGGTGGATTGCACGACGATTTTCTCAAGGCCCGATCCGTCGAGGGCAGCCAGGATGTTGGCGACCGTGCGCCGTTCCACCGCATCGGTATCGGTACTGGGAGCCGCCGGCGGGTTGAGAATGAACGCCCTGCGCCCGAGCCGAAAGGCGGCGCGCAACGACTCGACGTTTTCGGCATCCGCTTCGACGATTTGAGCGCCCCTGGCGTGCCATTCGGTGGCGTGGGTGGCATTGCGAGTCAAGATAGTCACGGCATGCCCTGGCGCCAGCAAGGCGCGGGCCGTGGCCGAGCCAACGTGGCCTGTGGCGCCCATGATCACGTACATGGCTTTATCTCCCAAGGTCAAAGTCCGCCCTGGGCCGGACGCTGGGTTGTCATCGTCGGTTCAAGGTGCGGTTGCGTGCCGATCAGGCGTGCGGCCAGCTGCTGTGCCTGTTCCCATCCCAGCGCGGGCTCCAGCCAGTCGAGCGCATCTTCGGCACTGAAAGCCAGTACCCGCTGCTGCCGGTTGGCGATGTCGCCATACGTCACCAGGGCCAGGCCGTCACAGCCAAACGGGGTCTCGCTGGCCTGGGCCAGGGCGGCCAGGAAGATCGGCGCCGACTGCCGGGTGGTCGTGTAGGTGAGACGTTGCGCCTGGGAGGGCGAGGCGGGGGCTTGTGACTCATACCAACCCTCCACGGCGACCAGTACGCGGCCCTCGTGCTTGATGGGGTCGAAGACCTTGGAGCGCATCACCAGATGCAAGGGCAGATGGGTCAGCGGCGGCATCGTTCCGACCGACCAGATCGGCGACCAACCCCAGCGAACCTTGATGCATTCCAAGTGCCCACCGCGACGGCGAATGGCGCTGACCTGCATGTTGGGTTTGATCAGGCTCTGGCGGTCCTGGACCTTGGGCGGCGTTGTCACATACAGGTCCAAGGGCGTCACACTTGCACCGAAACGGCTGCCGGGCGTGTCTCGTTGGGCGAAATACGCCAGGGAGTCTTTTGAAGAAACGTGTTGAACAAGACTGTCACACATAACGAAACTCCCGGCAGTGAGCCCAAAGCATTCCCGATGTACCCGCCGTTCAGCCCGTGATGGTCGAAGCGCGTCATCGTGGCTTTCAGCGGTGTCATGTAGGTCCGAGCCGTGGCGAATGGCTTGGTTCGAAAATCCTTGCGGCGGGGAGACGAGCGGGCAATGGGGAGAATGCACTACCGCCATCGCGAACAAGCTCGCTCCCACAATGGATTTGTGGTGGGTCAGGATTTTCAGCTACACCGCCGAACCCCTGTGGGAGCGAGCCTGCTCGCGATAGCGGTGTATCAGCTTGCGGGAATGTTGGCTGTGCCGACGCCATCGCGAGCAGGCTCGCTCCCACACTGTTGTGCTTGGATGAAATCCACAAAAGCCCTCAACGGCGAAGGCAGGTAGCGGCGGCCGGGGTAGTAGAGGAACGGCCCGGTAAAGCGCTGCCACCAGGGTTCGAGTACCGGCTCGAGGGCGCCGCTGTCCAGGTAGGGCCGCAGCCAGTCCTCGAACAGATGGACAATGCCCAGCCCATCCACCGCAGCCTGTACCGCCAGGTCCATCGCGCCGCCAATACGCACGATCAACGGGCCGCTCGGGTCGACGCTCATCGTTTCGCCGTCACGTTCATATTCCCACAGGGGCAGGGCGCCGCTGGGAAACTTGCCCGTCAGGCAGGCATGCCCAAGCAGGTCCCGTGGATGCTCGGGGCGGCCCCTGGCGTCGAGGTAGGCCGGTGAAGCGGCCGTTGCAAAGCGCTGAAACCGTGGGCCGATGGGAATGGCGATCATGTCCTGCTCCAGGCGCTCGTCGTAGCGAATGCCAGCGTCACAGCCGGCCGCGAGCATGTCGACGAAACTTTCTTCGGTGACCACTTCCAGGCGGATATCGGGATAGCTTTTCAGGAACGGCGTGATGATCGCCGGCAACACCAGCCGGGCCGCGCTGACCGGCACGTTCAGCCTGAGGGTGCCCGAAGGACGGTCGCGAAAGTCGTTGACCACGTCCATCGCCGCCTCGACCTCGCCCAGGGCCGGGACGATGCGTTCCATCAACCGGGCACCGGCCTCGGTCGGGACCACGCTGCGGGTGGTACGGTTGAGCAGGCGTACACCGAGCCGGCTTTCCATCCGGCGTACGGCATCGCTGAGGCTTGAGGCGGACTTGCCGCTCAGCCGCGCGCCTTCACGAAAGCCCTTCGCATTGACCACGGCCACAAAGGCCAGCAAGTCTTGAATATCCGTCGCCATTGTTCTCTCCGCCGTACAACCCGTGCTGATTGCACCTGATTATCAAGAGAATGGTCAACGCCTATAGTCGGCCCACTCACATTGATCCGAGGGCGACGAGATGAACATTGCAGGCAAGGCAGGCAGCTTTTTACTGGGCGATCGCACAGTCAATCGCATGGGCTATGGCGCGATGCAGTTGGCGGGACCCCAGGTCTTCGGGCCGCCCAAAGATCCGGCGGCCGCCGTCGCCGTGCTGCGCGAAGCAGTGGCGAGCGGGGTCAACCACATCGACACCGCTGATTTCTATGGGCCCCATGTCACCAACCAACTGATCCGCGAAGCGCTGCACCCTTACGCCCAGGACCTGGTCATCGTCACCAAGGTCGGCGCGGTTCGTGGCTCCGACGCGTCCTGGAACCCGGCCCACAGCCCAGCAGAGTTGACCCGTGCGGTCCACGACAATCTGCGTAACCTGGGCGTGGAGGTATTGGACGTGGTCAACCTTAGGGTGTGGGGCGACCTGCATTCGCCCACCGAAGACTCCATCGAAGAATCGTTCACAACACTGGCCGAGCTGCAGCGCCAGGGCCTCATCCGTCACCTGGGCCTGAGCAACGTCACGGCCGCGCAGGTCAAGCAGGCCCAGGGCATTGCCCAGGTGGTCTGCGTGCAGAACCACTACAACCTGACCCATCGCGACGACGAACACCTCGTTGCCGACCTGGGCCGGCAGGGCATCGCCTACGTGCCGTTCTTCCCCCTGGGTGGCTTCACACCGCTGCAATCGGAAACCCTTTCCAGCGTGGCGACGCGCTTGCAGGCATCACCGCTGTGCGTGGCTTTGGCGTGGTTGCTGCAACGTGCACCGAATATCCTGCTGATTCCCGGTACGTCGTCGTTGGCGCACCTGCGGGAAAATCTCACGGCAAGCGAGCTGACGATCCCTGCGCCGATGCTGGCCGAGCTGGACGGGTTGGTTGGGGCAGACTAAAAGGCAGCGGTCTAGCCGAAATGCTATTCGCATGTAGGAGCTGTCGAGCGAAGCGAGGCTGCGATCTTCCCCAGTCACTTGAGCCCCAAGCGAAAGGTCAAAAGATCGCCCGAACGCGGCCCGAGCCTTCGGCAGCGCCTACAGAACCCAGCGAGAGTAAATTCCCTCGCCACCAAGGATCGGACGTACGTCAGATGAACAGTACCAGCGTCTAGGCATCGCTTTTATCCGTTTCGTTGCGATGGTGTTCCTGCCAGTTGTCGACGGGGCGGGCACGGTCTTCGTTGAACATGTCCGTGAGCAGCGCATTGGCGCGCCGGTAGGCATCGTGGCGGAACTTGAGGTCATCTTCCGGCTGGGCGACGATTTCCTCCAGCATCTTGAGATTCAGCCGGCGGAACTGATCCGCCCGCTCACGCGCTTCGTAAGCCCCCACGCCCATGTGCTCCAGCGCACTGCGACCCAATGACAGCGCACTCTCGAAGGTTTCCCGCTCAGCCGCCTCCACGCCCATCTGCCGCAGGGTGATGAGATGCCCCATATCCCGCGCCCGCACGATCAACTGCAACGCAGGGAAGTGCTCCTGGGCCAGCCGGGTCAGTGCCAGGTTGTCTTCCCGATCGTCGATCGCATTGATCAGCACCACCGCTTGGGCCGCGCCGGCTGCGTGCAGCAGATCGAGGCGCGTGGCATCGCCATAAAAGACTTTCACGCCGAATTTGCGCAGCGTCTCGATGTTGTCCGGGTCGTGATCCAATACCACCACCTCGACGCCGCAAGACATCAACAGACGTCCGGCGATCTGCCCGAAACGGCCGAACCCGGCGATGATCACCCGTGGATTCTGCTGGTCGACGAGGTCGGATTCGCGTTTGTTTTTCTTGGCGACGGACTCGAACCGATCCAGCAACACGATCAGCAAGGGCGTCAGGCACATGGACAAGGCTACCGCCAGGGTCAGGCTCTTGCCCCATTGATCGGTCAAGATGCCGGCCACGGTCGCCGCGCCAAACACCACGAAGGCGAATTCGCTGCCCTGGCCCAGCAACACCGCCTGCCAGGAGCGCTGGCCGGCGGGGACGTTGAGGAACCGGCCCGCCATCTTGATCACCAGCAGCTTGATCAGGATGAAACCCAAGGTCAGGGTGATGACTTTCAGCGGTGCATTGATCAGGGTGCCGAAATCGATCGACATGCCGACACCGATGAAGAACAGACCCAACAGCAGGCCTTTGAACGGTTCAATGTCGCTTTCCAGCGCATGGCGGTATTCGGAGCTGGCCAGCAGGACCCCGGCGAGGAACGCGCCCATGGCCATCGACAACCCGGCTTCCTCCAGCAGAAAGCCGAAGCCGAACACCAGGAACAACGCGACGGCACTGAAGATCTCGCGCAAGCCTGAGCGTGCCGCGAAGCGCAGCAGCGGTCGCGTCACGTAGCGTCCCAACAGCACGACGATGGCGATGGCGGCGACGATTTTGCCAATCGATAGCAGCAGCGCCGTGCCCGAAGGCGTGTCGCCGTGGGCCGACAACAACGGAATCATCGCCACCAGCGGAATCGCCGCGATGTCCTGGAACAGCAGCACGGCAAAGCTGCTGCGGCCGACGGCGGTGGCGGTCAGGTTGCGTTCGCTCATGGCCTGCATGGCGATGGCCGTGGAGGACAGGCTAAGGGTCAGGCCGACCAGCAACGCTGCCGTCCAGTTCAGGCCAAGGGCCGTGCAGAACAAGCCAATGGCAGCGCCACAGGCGAGCATCTGCAGGGCGCCACCACCAAATACCATCTTGCGCAGGGCCCAGAGCCGTTTGGGGTCGAGCTCAAGGCCGATGATGAACAGCATCAGCACCACGCCGATTTCAGCAAATTCCAGAATGGCCTTTACGTCGGTAATCAGCTTCAGCCCCCAGGGGCCGATGATGCACCCGGCCAGCAGGTAACCCAACACCGGACCCAGGCCAAACCGAACGGCAATCGGTACGATCAGCGTCGCCGAGGCCAGGTAGATCAGCATTTCAATCAGGCTGTGCGTCTCCATTTCAATCTTCCTTCCAGGCGGCCAGGCGAGCGCCATAGTGTTCGATTTGTGCGTGTTGGGTCTCAGGGTCGGCGGCATAGGCGCCATGCACGACCACCGGCTCCAGCCAGCGCATGCCGCAGTAAATGGCTGTGGCGTGGAGAGGTTGGGCCAGCGCCGAAAAATCGGGATAGTCGCCGATCGCAAAATGCGCGTGATCGCCGCCGGTGGTGACGGCCCACAGCAAGCGCTTGCCTTTGAGGGCAACGGTGTCTTTACCGTAGGCCCAGCCGTGGGTGAACACCTTATCGATCCACAGCTTCAGCAGGGGCGGTGCGCTGTACCAGTACAACGGGTGCTGGAGGACGACAAGCTCTGCTTGTTCCACCGCTCGCTGTTCCGCCTCGACGTCGATATCGAAGTTGGGGTAGAGCTCGTAGAGCGAACGTATGACCACGTCCGGGTTGGTCGACACTCGTTTGAGCATCTGCTGGTTGACCCGCGATTTGTCGGGGTAGGGGTGCGCATAAATGATAAGAATCATCGGTGAATTCCTTGGTTTGGCTCCGTCGATTCTTGTCTGTCGAGGAAGCTTGCTCCCGCTGGGCCTGTAGGAGCTGCCGAAGGCCCGGGCCGCGTTCGGACGATCTTTTGATCTTTCGCTTGAGACTCAAGTGTCTGGGGAAAGATCGCAGCCTCGCTTCGCTCGGCAGCTCCTACAATGAGCGCGAACGATGGCATTGAGTCGAGCGATACAAACAAGAGCGCCTTCCCGGAAAAGGGTCCAGGCCGGAAAAACCGGACATCCTACCGAGGAAGGCGCTGATTGTTTAGAGCGGATCGGTACATCGGGCACTTCAGTCAAGCGGCAGCGAGACCCTGGCCTCCAACCCGCCACCGCGTCGATTCCTCAGGATCAGCGTGCCGCCATGCTCCAGCACCGTCGCCCGGGCCGCCGACAGGCCCAGCCCGACGCCGCCGGTGTGTTTGTTGCGAGAGCCTTCGATGCGAAAGAACGGCGTGAAGACCTGCTCAAGGTGTTGGGCGGCGATGCCGGGGCCGCGATCCAGAATGCAAATGTCCACACGATTGGCGTCGGCCTCGAGTCGAACAGTCGGCGCGCTGCCATATTTGATTGCGTTGTCGATCAGGTTGACCAAGGCGCGTTTGATGCCAATGGGGCGGCCGACATAAACCAAGCGCTGGGCACCTTCGAACGCAACCTCGGTGCCGGCGTCCTTGAGGTCATCGACGATGGTGTGCAGCAGCTCGGCCAGGTCGAATGCGGTGGCGTGTTCCAGCCGGGCATCGTCGCGGAAGAATTCCAGGGCTGAGTTGACCATCGCCTGCATTTCGTCCACGTCCCTGAACAAGCGCGATTGCTGCTCGGCATCCTCGATGAATTCCCCGCGCAGGCGCATGCGGGTCAACGGTGCGCGCAAGTCATGGGAGATGGCGGCGAGCATCTGCGTGCGGTCCTGCAAAAAGTGCTTGAGTTGGGCCTGCATGGCATTGAAGGCGAGGATCGCCTGGCGGATTTCATGGGGGCCGATGACCGGAATCGGTGGCGCCTGGTGGTCGACGCCGAAGCGCCGGGCGCCTTCGGCAAAACGTTCCAGCGGGGCGGCCAGGTGCCGGGTGGCGATCAGCGCGACGATCAACGTCGAGAGCAGGATCAGGGCGATGATGATCCCGTTGCGCGCCCATTCTCCCAGCCCCCAGCTGCGCGAGGGCACGGAGAAGATCACCCATGAATGGTCGGCCAATTCGATGATCACCGCGTAGCGTGCGTCGGGTTGATCGGCTGGCCAGTCGCCCGGTTCGTAGGCTTCGATCCTGGCGTCCGGCCGGCCCAGTTGCTGACGCAGTAACGCCGAGCCTTCACTGAACTCCGGGTCGTCGATCACCGGCAACCGCGCGTCTTCATGCCGTTGCAGCCATTGTGCGTTGAACGCCTGGTCGCTGGCGGCCCTGGCAATCGCGGGGCGTTGTGCGGGGGCGACGGAGTCAATGATGCGGGTGATGGCAGCGGCCTTTTCCATCAGGCCGGTTTCCATCAGGGGCGGGCGCGCCCAGGCACCGGCCAGCAGGCTGAACAGCTCATTGAGGGCCAGCAATGTCAGCATGGCGACCATGGTGGTCAGGGCGATCCAACGCGCTACCGTGTCCCGTGGGCGCCGAGAGCCCCAGCGCGAGGGTTTCATCGCTTCACCACGTGGGGGCTGAAGAGGTAGCCGCTGTTGCGCACGGTGCGGATCATCGACGCGCCGGTGATGTCGGTCTCCAACTTGCGCCGCAGGCGGCTGACCTGGACATCGATGCTGCGGTCGAACGCCTCGAAGGTTTCGCCGCGGGCCAGGTCCAGCAGTTGCTGGCGGGTCAGCACCCGGCGCGGGTGTTCGGCAAACACCAACAGCAGTTCGAACTCTCCGGCGGACAGCGGGATCATGACCTTGTCTGGTGAGCGCAGTTCGCGCCGGGTGACGTCCAGTTGCCAGTTCTCGAATTCCAGGATTGGCCGGGATGCGTCGTTCAGCGTGTCCCTGGCTTCACCGGTGCGCCGCAGCACGGCACGCACCCGGGCCAACAGCTCGCGGGCGTCGAAGGGCTTGGTCAGGTAATCGTCCGCCCCCAGCTCCAGGCCGACGACGCGATCACTCAATTCGCCCATGGCGGTGAGCATGATGATGCCGACCGTGTGCTCGGCCCGCAGTCGTTGGCAGAGCACCAGGCCGTTGTCGCCCGGCAGCATGACGTCGAGGATGATGAGGTCCGGCACCCGGCGCGCCACCGCCTGCCACAGCGCGTTGCCGTCGGCGGCCACATCCACGCTGTAGCCATGTTGTTCGAGGAACTTGCGCAAGAGGGCGAGGACTTCGAGGTCATCGTCCACCAGTAATAAATGGCTCACGGTGGGCACGCAGGGTAATGAATACAGGGGGAATACTAGGGTCAATCCAGGGCCTGCGTCATATATTTCAATCCGGTAATAAAGTTGCGCTTGGGCAATATTCTGGAAATCTGCGGGCAAAAAAACGGCGGCAGGATGGCCCTCGATGTCAGTCAGTTAAAAACGAGTCAGCCCTGCACAAAACCTGTGGCGAGGGGATTTCTGTGGGAGCAAAGCTTGCTCGCGAAACAGGCGCCTCGATATTTGAAAGTCCGCGTCGCCTGCATCGCGGGCAAGCCTTGCTCCCACAGTAAGCGTCCTCCTCTTCACAAGAGCTGTGTCTGGCACCGTTTCGTTAGCTGATCGGTATCGCCTCCATTCCTCGCCGAGATCACCCTGTATGCCGATCACCCAGCCCGCTCCGTTGTTTGTTCGATCCACCGTCGTGGTAGTACTGGCGGCACTCGCCAGCGGTTGCTCCAGCACACCGGCAGCAACGCCGGGGTCGTGTGAAAGCGCGACCTATACCGTTCATGATCCTGCAGAACCGGTCAACCGCGGCATCTTCGCCTTCAACCGAACCGTGGATGACTACGCGCTGGCCCCCGTTGCCCGTGGTTACCTCAAGCTGCCGGAGATGTTCCAGGCCGGCGTCCACAACTTCGTGGCGAACTTCGGTGAGCCCAAGGTGTTCATCAACGACCTGCTGCAAGGCAACGCCCAACGCTCGGTCAACACACTCGGCCGTTTCGTCATCAACACCACGGCGGGCATCGTCGGGCTGATCGACGTGTCGGGCAAGCTGGGCATCGAGCGCCACAAGGCCGATTTCGGCCAGACCTTCGGCGTCTGGAACCTCGCCCCCGGCCCCATCGTGGAACTGCCGCTGCTGGGCAGCGCCAACCTGCGGGACGCGTCGGGCAAAGTGCTGGGTTTTGCCGTCGACCCGTTTGGCGGCAACAGCAGCACCGTCGATACCCTGGGCACGATCAACACCGTCGGCGGCGTTGTCGATGGCCGCGCCGAGGCATTGCCACTGACCGACCAGTTGCAGACCGAACCGGATTACTACGCGGCGCTTCGCGATGCCACGGCGCAGCGGCGTGCCGATTTTGTCGCGCAGGGGAAGTTGGGGGCGGTGGCGCAGGAAGATCCGCAATGCCAGGACGGAGCCGCTGCTGATGAGTAGTGAGGTGTTGGTCCTGCATCGGCGAATGCGCGCGCTCGATCCGGATGTGCTGCATTGTCGAGAAATTGAATTGCGGCTGGCTGAGGATGGCCGCCACGTGCTGCTCAACCGTTATGTCGAGTTGTATCGCCATGAACGGGTCAGTTGGTGCGCCATCCAGCAGCATCGGGTGCCGTTGGTGAGGATGGTGCGCTGGATGGTCGATAACGGAGAGCTGGTGCGGGCGTAGTTGCGACTCGGCAACCTGCAAGTTTCGGGCAGGCTGCTAGACTTTATCGTCCAGTCCCATTTGGAGAACCGGCATGAACAATAAAAACAGGATATGCCTCTGGTACGACGGCACCGCCCAGGAAGCTGCGGAGTTCTACGCCAAGACATTTCCCGACAGTGCGGTGAACGCCATCCATCTTGCCCCGGGCGATTATCCGTCGGGCAAGCAGGGCGACGTGATCACCGTGGAATTCACGGTGATCGGCATCCCTTGTGTCGGCCTCAACGGCGGGTCGGCGTTCAAGCACAGCGAGGCTTTTTCATTTCAGATCGCAACTGAAGACCAGGCCGAGACAGACCGCTTGTGGAACGCGATCATCGACAACGGCGGCGAGGCGAGCGTCTGTGGCTGGTGCAAGGACAAGTGGGGATTGTCGTGGCAGATCAGCCCTCGCGTGTTGCTTGAAGCGGTCGCCAGTGCCGACAAAGCCGCCGCCAAGCGTGCCTTCGAGGCCATGATGACGATGACCAAGATCGACATTGCCGCGATTGAAGCCGCGGTGAAAGGCTAGCCGGCGAATCACCATCATCATTCCCCCTGTGGGAGCGAGCTTGCTCGCGATAGCGCCGGCACAGCCAACATTGATGCAAACTGACTGACCCACCGCTATCGCGAGCACAGTCAACATTGATGCAAGCTGACCTATAAGGTGGTTTCAGGCAACCTGGCAATCACCTTGATCTCGAACTGAAACCCATACAGCCACGTCACGCCCACCGCCGTCAGCGTCGGATGCGGTGCGCTGCCCCAGAACTCGGGCACGACGCTCCAGACCCGCTCGAAGGTCGATTCGGGGTCGACCATGAAGACCGTGACGTCCACCACATCGTCAAAGCTGCAATCGGCCGCGGCGAGTATCGCCTTCAGGTTGTTGAACGCCAGCCGAACCTGAGCTTCCAGGTCGGGCTCCGGCGAGCCCTCGGCAGTACTGCCGACCTGTCCCGAGACGAACAGAAAACCATTGGAACGAATCGCCGGCGAATAGCGATTGCGTTCATAAAGTGCCTGGCGTCCGGGCGGGAAAACCACATCGCGCTGTGTCATCGATACCTCCATCAAAGAGTGGGTTCCAAACGATGAACTCACTCTAGGGGCTTGTGTCCAGCCGATAAACGAGCAACCTTGGCGATCACTGTTTGTAGAATCCAAACAATCGGTTCGATACCCGAGGCACAAATGGATCGTTTTGATGCGATGCAAGCGTTCGTTCGAGTCGTGGAGGCGGGCAGCTTCACCAAGGCGGCGGAAACCCTGCACATGAGCAAGACCACCGTGACCCAATTGGTGCAGCAGCTAGAGGCTCGGTTGCGGGTCAAGTTGCTCAACCGCACCACGCGCAAGGTCAACGTCACCGCCGATGGCGCGGTCTATTACGAACGGGTGATCCGGCTGCTGGCCGACATGGACGATGCCGAGACCAGCGTGTCCGGCGCCCAGGCGTTACCTCGCGGGCGACTGCGGGTGGACGTGCCGAGTCCGCTGGCCGCGATGATCCTGATACCGGCCTTGCCGGCGTTCTACGCGCGATACCCGGACATCCAGATCGACATGGGCGTCAGTGATCGCATCGTCGACATGCTCGATGAAAACGTCGATTGCGTGGTGCGCGGCGGCGAGTTGAGGGATCAGTCGCTGATCGCCCGGCGTGTCGGCGACCTTGCCCTTGGTGTCTTTGCCGCGCCGAGTTACCTGGCACGGTTCGGCATGCCCGCGCATCCGCGCGAACTGGAAGATTCGCACCACCGCACCGTGGGTTTCCTGTGGGCACGCACCGGCAAATCCTTGCCCTACGCCATGCGTCGTGACGGTGAGCTGCTTCACGTCAAAGGGCGCTACGCGCTGGCCATCGACGACGGCAACGCCTACCTCGCGGCCGGTTTGGCAGGGCTGGGTGTGCTCTGGCTGCCCAAGTACATGTCCGGGCCTCATCAAGCGCAGGGCGGTTTGGTGCCGCTGTTCGAAGACTGGCACCTTGAGCCGATGCCGCTGTATCTGGCCTATCCACCGAACCGGCACATCAGCGCTAAATTGCGGGTGTTCATCGACTGGGTCGTGGAACTGATGGCGCAACATGCGCCGGTTGACGCCAAGGGAAGGGCGCAATGATCGCCGAAGGACTCGTTGTACTGCTGGACTACACCCTGTATCTGCTGCCGGGCCTGGCGCTCTTCGGCCTCTGGTTCGCGTTGACGCCCAAGACCCAGACAGCGTTGCGCATCGTGATTTTGCTATTGGCATTCGTGTTGATGCGCGATGCGATGACGCCCTTGGGCATGTGGTCCCTGAATGGCGATCTGCAGATTGGTTTTCTGGCCAACCCGTTTGTGCTGGCGATGTTGGGCGTTTCGTCGCTGCTGTTGGTCGCGTTGAGCGCGCGCCTGTTGCCGGACTTGTGGCAACTGGTGGTTCTATTCAAAGGCAATCGACTGGCTGGCCTGGTCTTGGGCATCGCCGTGGGTTGCCTGATCGGTTTGCCGCTGCGGCTTTATCAAGGGGCTGAAACGGCGATTCCGGGTTATGGGGCCTGGCTGCTCGGCATGGCGGTGCTGGCCTATGGCGCCAACGCGCTGGAAGAGGTGCTGTTTCGTGGCTTCTTGCAGGGCTACCTCGAACTGCACGTCAGCGCCCTGCGCGCGGCGCTGATCAGTGCCCTGGCGTTTTCCGCGCTGCATGCCTTTCTCGCCTTGAGCGTCACCCAACTCGGTTGGCCGGTTTTGCTTTTTACGTTGATTGAAGGCCTGGCCTGCGGGCTCATTCGCATGCGCTACGGCGTCGTGGCATCGACCGCTACTCATGGGACGGCGATATTGCTGATTGCGGTGCCGATGGTGGGTAATCAGTGAGTTAAACCAGTCATGATTAATCAAAGGGACGACCTGAAAAACGCCTGGCGCAGAAAAAACCGGCGTTATGCTTGAACGCTTGACCTCTTCCCCCAACTGCCTTATTTTCGGCGCCCCATCGGGGCGGCTGCCGATTTTTCGCTGCTTTCGCGTCATTCAAAAGGATTTGTTCATGAGCCGCGCTCAACGCGTTTTGTTGTTCGCCTGCCTATTCCCTTCGTTTGTTTTTTCCGCGCCGACCGCTGAGCGGGCCGAGCTGATGGCGGTCTATCGTCAGGCTGTTTCGCATAACTCCGATCTGGCGGCAGCCCGTGCCGATTACGCCGCGCAACAGGAACTGGTGCCGCAGGCACGGGCCAATCTATTACCGGTGATCAGCACGGGGGCTACGTTTGAAGCCACTCGCCTGTCGCGAGATGAGCCAGCGCTTGAACGGGGGCGCAGCGGCAATACGATCCAGGCCAACCTGAAACAACCCTTGGTCAACGCTGCATTCTGGTATGAATTCAAGGCTGCCAAGGCGAGCACTGTACAAGCGGCCCTGGAGCTGTCGGCCAAGGAGCAAGCGCTCATTCTGCAAACGGCGCAGGCGTATTTTGAAACGCTGCGCGCCACGGACGAGCTGGCGGCATCGGAGGCTGAGGAGACCGCGCTCAAGCAGCAAATGGATCAGGCGCAAGCACGTTTGAAGGGTGGACTGTCGAGCATCACGGATGTGCTGGATGCCGAGTCTGCTTTCGATAATGCCCAAGCCAATCGCCAACTTGCGCAGCGCAAGGTTGAAGACGCTTTCGAGCAACTGGTGCATTTGACCAATCAGCAATACACCAGTATCGAGGGCATGCAACATCAGTTGCCGGTGTTGGCGCCGATTCCCAATGATACGAAGTCGTGGGTAGAAGGTGCTGTCGAGCAGAACCTGATGCTGTTGGCGAGCAACTACGCCGTCGAGGCCGCCGAAGAACGCTTGCGTCAGCGTCAATCCGGGCATGCGCCAACGGTCGACGCGGTGGCTTCCTATCGCAAGGGCGATAACGACAGTTTTGGCTACAGCAACCCGACTGATTTTGGTCGCGATGGTTACCGTGGGAACGTCGCCCAGAGCAGTCTCGCCGTGGAAGTGACTGTCCCGCTCTACAGCGGGGGGCGTGTCAGCTCCCAGGCGCACGAGGCTTATCAGCGGCTGACGCAAAGCGAGGAATTGAGGGAAAGCCAGCGCCGGGAAGTGGTCCTGGATACCCGTAACTATTTGCGCGCCGTCAACTCCGACATCCAGCAGATAAAAGCCCGGCGGCAGACGATCCTGTCTAGCCAGAAATCCTTGAAGGCGTCCAAGGTCGGCGCGGATATCGGGACCCGCAACACCGTCGACGTGCTCAATGCCCAGCGTCAACTCTTCAAGTCCGTGCGTGACTATAACGACGCGCGTTACGACTACATTCTCAATAATCTGCGTTTGAAACAGGCTGCCGGCACGCTGAGTGCCAACGACCTGCAACAGCTTGCCGTGTATCTGAAGGCAGACTACCAGCCGCAGCGTGATTTTCTTCCCCCTGAGCTGATGTAAGCCTCTGGCACAGGCGTTAGAAGTCGGTTCCTGATCGACAGAGACCGGAAAATCGAATAATGTTGTTTTGCTATCGTTCTTGACTCTAGCGCTTTGCGCCAAGCGGAACACTGTGCCCCACCCAAGGAAGTCATGGGGGCTCGCTAATGAATTTTCCGCATGGAAGCGTTTATGCAAGAACAAGGTACTTCTCCAGGGCCATCGGCGGCGCTGGACACCGGGCTGGCCTGTCTGGCCATGTTGGCGCGTTTTCACAACGTTGCCGTTTCCCCAGAACAGCTTACCCACGAATACGTGGCTGAAGGGCAGTTGTTCGGCAAAGCCGAAATACTGCTGGCTACGCGTCAGCTTGACCTCAAGGCCAAGGCTATCCGCACCACATTCGAACGGCTCGGGCAAACGCCTTTACCTGCGATTGCCTGTGCCAGTGACGGCGGGTTTTTCATCATTGCCCGTATGGACCAGGAAAAAATCCTGATCCATGACCCCCGATCCCAACGCCCCGAGCTGATCAGCGCCGAACAGCTTCAGGCACGCTGGGGCGGCGAGTTGATTCTCATACGGTCCCAGTCGTCGTTGGCAGGGGAGCTGTCCAAGTTCGATTTCACCTGGTTTATCCCGGCCATCGTCAAATATCGAAAGCTACTGGGTGAAGTACTGCTGGTTTCTTTCGTCCTGCAGATATTCTCGTTATTGACCCCGCTTTTCTTCCAGGTGGTCATGGACAAAGTGCTGGTGCACCACGGCCTCACCACGCTGGATGTGATTGCCATTGGGCTGCTGGGCATCATGTTGTTCGAGACAGTCTTGAGCGGGTTGCGCAGCTATGTGTTCGCCCACACGGCCAGTCGCATCGATGTTGAATTGGGCTCCAGGTTATTCCGGCACCTGGTGACGCTCCCTCTCTCGTATTTCCAGGCACGGCGGGTCGGTGACTCCGTCGCTCGGGTCCGCGAGCTTGAAAATATTCGCAGCTTTCTTACCGGCAACACCATTACGTTGGTGCTGGATGTGCTGTTTTCGGTGGTGTTCATCGCCGTGATGTTTTTCTACAGCGGCTGGTTGACGCTGATAGTGCTGCTTTCATTGCCGTTGTACGTCGTGGTTTCCCTGTTGATTACACCGGTGCTTCGCGCCCGCTTGAACGAAAGCTTCGCCCGGGGTGCCGAGAACCAGGCCTTTCTGGTGGAGACGGTCAACGGCATCGATACGTTGAAATCCATGGCGGTCGAACCCCAGATCACCCGCAAATGGGACAACCAACTGGCGGCCTACGTCAGCGCCGGTTTCAAGACCCAGACCTTGTCGACGATCGCCAATGAAAGCGTCTCTCTGATCGGCAAGTTGGTGACTGTTGCAACCCTATGGCTTGGTGCCCGGCTGGTGATCGACGGGCAACTGTCGGTGGGCCAGTTGATTGCCTTCAACATGCTCGCAGGCCGAGTCGCGCAACCGATCATGCGCCTGGCTCAACTGTGGACCAATTTCCAACAGACCGGTGTTTCGGTCCAGCGCCTGGGGGATATTCTCAATACCCGGACCGAGATGTCCCAGGCGACTCGCAGTGCGTTGCCTGCATTGAAGGGCCGGATCGAATTCGACCAGGTGCATTTCCGTTATCGCCCTGATGGCTCCGAGGTGCTGCGCAGCGTAAGCCTGGAAATAGGCGCTGGAGAGGTGATCGGCATCGTCGGACGCTCCGGCTCCGGCAAAAGTACACTGACCCGCCTGCTGCAGCGTCTCTTCGTCCCGGAGCGCGGCCGCGTCCTGGTCGATGGCATGGACCTGGCGTTGGCCGACGTTTCTTCACTGCGCCGGCAAATCGGCGTGGTGTTGCAGGACAACATGCTGTTCGCCCGCAGCATCCGCGAGAACATTGCATTGACCGATCCTGGCGCGCCTCTGGAAGCGGTCATGCAGGCGGCGAAAATGGCCGGGGCCCATGATTTCATTCTTGAATTGCCCGAGGGCTACGACACGGTGGTCGGTGAGCACGGCGCTTCGCTGTCTGGCGGGCAACGTCAGCGCGTGGCGATTGCCCGAGCCTTGATCGGCAACCCGCGAATCCTGATTTTCGATGAAGCGACCAGTGCGCTGGACTACGAGTCGGAGCGGATCATCCAGCAGAACATGCAGGCCATCTGCAAGGGGAGAACCGTGATCATCATCGCCCACCGGCTTTCGGCGGTGCGCGATGCCAACCGGATTGTCGTCATGGATCGCGGACAGATCGTCGAACAGGGCACCCATCAGGAGCTCCTGGCCCATCAAGCGGGACACTATTCTCGCTTGCACCGTTTGCAACAAGGATAGTTGCCATGAGCGAACCCTCAGCAACACGTGCGTTGTTGCGACGCTATCGGACTGCCTGGCGCCAGGCATGGCGCCACCGCAAACAGTTGGACACGCCGAATCGGCTTGCCCATGAAGTGCAGTTCCTGCCGGCCGCGCTCGCCTTGCAGGATCAACCTGCTCACCCTGCGCCACGCTACATCCAATGGACCATCATGGGCTTCGTCGCGCTGGCGCTTGTGTGGGCCTGCGTCGGTGAAATCGAAGTGGTCGCCACGGCGCGCGGCAAGGTCGTGGCAAGCGGCAAGAGCAAGACCATCCAACCGAGCGAAGTGGCGGTGGTGAAAGCCATCCGGGTCTACGATGGGCAATGGGTCAAGGCCGGGGATGTGCTGGTGGAGTTGGACACCAGTGCGACCAGTGCTGACGTCAATCGCTTCAAGAGTGACTTGCTGGCGGCCGAGGTCGATAGCGCCAGGGCCACGGCGTTGCTTGAAGCGATTCAAAGTGGCAAGGAACCCGGATCCCTTGCCACTTACCTGCTTCAGGCCGATCCGCCGCAAGTGATGGCCGCACAACGCTGGCTTCAGGGGCAATACCTGGAACTGCGCAGCTCCCTGGATCAGGTCGATGCCGAAGTCGAGCAGCGCACGGCGGAAATCCAATCGGCCAAGGCGATGGTGGCCTCGTTGCAACAGACGCTGCCGATCACCCGTCGATTGGCCCAAGACTATCGAGAGCTGCTCGATCAGCAATACGTGCCTCGCCACGCCTACCTCGAAAAACAGCAGGCCCTGTTGGACCAGGAGCGGGACATGGCCGTGCAGCAGGCGCGCGTGATCGAACTCAATGCCAGCCGCAAGGAAGCCGAGCGCCGGCGCCAGGGCATCCTCGCCCAGACCCGCCGGGCAATGCTCGATTTGCAGCAGCAATCGGAACAGAAAGCGGCGGCGTTGGCACAAGAACTCAAGAAGGCCGAACAACGCGATCACCTGATGAGCCTGACCGCGCCGGTGGATGGCACGGTACAGCAACTGGCAATTCATACCGTGGGTGGTGTGGTGACAGCGGCCCAGCCGTTGATGGTGGTCGTGCCCAATGACCAGCCGATGGAGGTCGAGGCCATGCTGGAAAACAAGGACGTCGGTTTCGTTCGCCAGGGCCAGCCTGCCACGGTGAAAGTCGAAACCTTTACCTTCACCAAATTCGGCACGGTCGAAGGTGAAATAGTCAGCGTTTCCAACGATGCGATCGAAGACGAGAAGCGTGGCTTGATCTACAGCAGCCGCATTCGCTTGTTGCAGGATTCCATTCTTGTCCACGGGAAAAAAGTGCCTTTGTCTCCCGGGATGTCGGTGACGGTGGAAGTGAAGACGGATCGCCGGAAGGTGATTGATTATTTCCTGAGTCCGTTGCAGCAGTATGCGGGTGAGAGTTTACGGGAGCGCTAAGCGTTGTCGCAGTTCACAGATGAGTAGGCGGGTTCTAATGGATGAGCTTAAGGTTTTTTTTCGAAGTTTAGATGCGAGTGTTGTGTACTTGAGTTTGATCTTGGTCATGCTCTTGGCAATAAAATTCAAGCTTGCTCGTACATCATATCTCGTTGTCGGGTTATGTAGCATTCCACTGTCATTTTATTGTTTTTTTTACTGGATCTATGGGGCTGGTGGAGACAGATGGGCACCAGCGATTATTGTTATAGAAGCGCTGGCGTTTGCCCAGCTCGGCTGGTTGGGTGGGGGGCTTTTTTTACTCGGAGTGATGTTGAGAAAAAATTATCTGGAGATGCTCGGGCTTTGGGCGTCAATAGGATCAATAGCTGCTCATGGTATTTTTCTTGGATCTATCCTTTTTTTCTGGGATGGCTCTTGATAAGTGTTTTTTAAGTGCGGATCTTATATTTTAATCATAGGGAATTGAGCGATGTCGTTTAGCAAGTCTACGTTTGATTATATAAAGAATAATTCTGAAAAAGCTAAGGAAGTTGCCAGGGCATTGGGTGCTCCAGACGTCACGGCCCAAGGGATATTGGGCGCCATTGGCGAGGAGTATGAATCTGTTGGTCTGGTCGATCAGGTTCAAACGGAATTGGTTAGTCGATACAGTCATGATGAGATTTTGAGGAACTATGAAGCTACGAAATCCAATCAGCAGATTTTGAAAGATGTCGTCAGTGCAGGATTAGTGGACAAAATTACTATTAAATTTGATAACCCTGTGCTTAATGATGTAGGGCCGGGTAATATCAAGATTTTGACGGCTATTGATCTGCTAAAAACATATATAGATCATAATCCTGATGCGGATCCGTTAGGGATAAAGAATTACAATCAGGATTATAAGTTGCTGGTCAGCGATCTTTCGGACCAAGATAATGTCTTGAGCCTGAAGTTCGCAGCGCTGATGCTGCAGGAAGGCCAGGCCTTTTACTCCTCCCGAGCCTCGTCTGCGTGGAGTTCCTATGACCAAGACACCCAAGATGCCGTTCTGATCACCTATTACAACAACGGGAAGGAATGGGCGACCGAGCGAGCGGATAAGTTTGCTGCAGAATCGCCGGGCGCTCAATATGCGCCCAAGCCAGGTGGCGGTGTCAGTGGCGGGGAAGTCTATCTTGAGAATGCCGAGCAAATTAAAAAATATGTGGGTGTTGTTTCCATTCCGGCGGTCAGCGATAACTTCTTTCAGCTCAACATCAATAATGCTGGCGCGGTTGTAGAAAAAGGCGCAACAGACCACGAGCAAAGCGCCGCACAAGTGGCAGATGGATTGGTCCGCAGCGGTGGTGGTTGGGCGATCACCTATGATCCAAACAAACTGAACGTCAATCAGATGCAAGGTAGTTGGGTCAACAACACCTTTGCTGCTGCGGCGACGCAGATTCTCGCTGATGGTTACCGGCCGGGTAACGTGAACACGGTCAAGGAAGTGTTCGACTTCAGCCTGCGCGGTGCCAGCAACGGGATTTCATTCGGCAGTAACTCAGGACAGGCAGGTGCATGGCTCAACTCCGGTAATGCCCAGGCACGCCTGACGCTTCCGACTGACCCGCTGGTGCTCGATCTCAATGGTGACGGCGTTCGGTTGACTGACTATCTCAGCAACCCGGTGCTCTTCGACGTCGATAATGATGGTGGCAGCCTGGAGGAAACCGGCTGGGTCAGTGCGCAGGACGGAATCGTTGTTGTCGATCGCAACAACAATGGCAAGATCGACAACATCAGTGAAACCCTTTCCGAGTACTTCGGCGGGGCGACGGGCACCGGCGGAAACACCGGAGAAAAGCCTTTTGCCAATGGTTTTGCCGCGCTGAAAAGCCTCGACAGCAATGGCGACAACCTTTTCGATAATCGTGATGACGCCTGGTCCAGCGTGAAGGTATGGGTCGACGCGAATCACGACGGTAAAAGCTGGGTCGATAGCAACGGCAACAATGCCGTCGATGCCGGGGAGGCCAGCGAAGTTCGCACTTTGAGCGAGCTTGGCATTACCAACATCAATCTTGCCAACACCGTGCAAAACGGCGAAGTCCGCGATGGCAACGAAGTATTGGCCCGTGGCACGTTCGTGCAAAACGGTATCAGTAAGGAAGCGATTGCGGCCAATTTCCTGGCCAACCCCAACGGTCATACATTCAGCGCCAGTGGCAATGGCACTATCGTTTCGACTCAGGGCGGGGGCGAAGTAGCCCCGGTCAGCGCCTATGCCTCTTCCTCTACATCCGGGGAAACCATTGATGTCGCGCAAAAAGGCGTCAGCAATGCCAGTGGTGGCGTGGGTCGTGACGTCCTGCTTGGCGATGCCGGCAGTAACTGGTTGGCCGGCGGGCAAGGCAGTGACAGCTTCCAGGCGGGGGCAGGGGACGATGTGCTGTTGATCGACGCCGATGATCTGGCGATCAATATCCACGGCGGTGCCGGTACCGATATTGTTCAGGTGATGGGCGACCGAGGTGTCACCCTCAATCTGACCGAGGCTGAAATCGAGATCGCACAGGGCGGCCGGGGTAATGATGTTTTTATCGCGGGGGGGCACAGCACGGTCTATATACGCGGTGGTGACGGTGATGATGTCCTGGTAGGTGGGTCGGCCAACGATGCCTTATCCGGCGAGGATGGCGATGACTTCATCAACGGCGGTGCCGGTAATGATGTCCTGCGCGGTCACCGCGGGCAAGACCAGGTCATGGGCGGGGAAGGTAACGATCTGATCGATGGCGGTCTGGAGGACGATAACCTGAGTGGCGGCGCTGGTGACGATGTTCTGATCGGCGGCGAGGGTGACGATACGATCAGTGGCGGTGACGGTGTAGACGTCATCGAGCTGTCCGGCGATTTCAGCGATTACCGCATTACCCGGACCGCCGAAGGCGTCTGGATCAGCGATACCGTGGCTGGCCGCGATGGTACGGATTTTCTGCAGAACGTCGAGAAAGCCAACTTCAAGAACCTGAAGCTGGTGGAGATCCCGACCGCGACCAGCGCGGGCATGGAGAATGCGCTGCTGGTCAAGGATGTCCTGAGCAAGGATAAAAGCGGTGTCGAGTTCGAGCGCACCAGCGCGCACTTGATCGGCAAGGAACAACTGCTGCAGAACGACATCGATTGGCAGCATGACGCGCTGCACATCACCGGCTTGTTCGATGTGGTGGGCGGAACCGCCGTCGTGACCCAGGCCGGCGACGTGCTGTTCACGCCGGACGCCACCTTCACCGGCATCATGGGCTTCAAGTACACCGTCGCTGATGCCAAGGGCAACGAGGCCAGTACGATCGTCAACATGGGCACCGGCGAAAGCGCGACGATGCGTGCCGCTGTCTATCTGAAGACATCGGACCTGCCCGACGATCCGCTGGTGACTGATCAGTGGTATCTGTCCCAGGCGAACATCCTGCCGGTCTGGAAAGACTACACCGGCAAAGGTGTCAGGATCGCCGAGATCGAGACCAACAGTCCGTTCGGCACGACCAAGGAAATCCTCGATTACCGCCACGCCGACCTGAAGGACAACATCGACCAGAACTGGCTGGCCAATGCCACGCCGGGGCAGATGGCGGGCGAGGGCAGCGGTGGCAAGTTCAGCGACCACGCGACCCTGGTCGCCGGGGTGATGGTCGCCGCCCGCAATGGCGAGGGCAGTGTCGGTGTCGCCTACGACGCCACGGTGGCCGGTTACTGGGTCAATAAAGACGATTTCAGCAACATGTCCCACATGTATGAATACGATGTGGTGAACCACAGCTGGGGCAGCAACTTTCACTTCGACCTGAAGTTCAGCCCCACCGAGCTGGGAACGTTGCCGACGGCCTATTACCAGGCCATCGACGAAGGACGCCACGGTTTGGGCACGGTGATTGTCACGGCGGGCGGCAACGATCGGGAGAAGGGCGGTAACACCAACTACTCGAACGTCTCCAACACCCGCAGCAGCATCGTGGTCGGCGCGATCAACGCCACCACCGACCTGGGGGCGTTGCAGTTGGGCGGGAAACCGTTCTCCAGCCCTGGCGCCAGCATCCTGGTCAGCGCGCCGGGCTCGAACGTCACGTCGACCTCACGTTTGGTGCAGAACGACAACGGGTCCACGTTCGGCGGCGACACCAGCGTTTCCCAAGGCACCAGTTTCGCAGCCCCTATTGTCTCCGGCATCGTGGCCTTGATGCTGGAAGCCAATCCGGAGCTGGGTTATCGCGATGTGCAGCAGATCCTGGCGATTTCGGCCCGTAAGGTGAACGACCCCACGACCTCGTGGCAGACCAACGGTAGTCAGAACTGGAACGGCGGCGGCATGCACGTCAGCCACGACTACGGTTATGGCGAAGTCGATGCCCGGGCCGCGGTGCGTTTGGCGGAAACCTGGAATATCCAGCAGACGTTGGGTAATGAGTTGCGCCTGACGAACCCGCTGGAATCCGGCGCGCTCAACCGCGCGATTACCGACGGACAGGGCGCCGGCATCAGCCATTCGCTGACGATGGGAGCGGTCGACATTTTGGCCGAGCATGTCGAGGTCAAGGTCAACCTGAGCCATGCGCGGCCAGGGGACCTGATTCTCAAGTTGATCTCGCCGTCGGGCACTGAATCCATCCTGATGAATCGTCCGGGCAAAGCCCCGGGCAGCGCGGCGACTGATCGTGGCAATGCCGATTTTGACGGTCACAACACCTTGAACTATGTCTTTGGCACGGCTCTGCTGCGTGGCGAAGCGGTGCAAGGGAACTGGACGCTGCAAGTGATCGACAGCGTGACCGGCGATACCGGGACGCTCAACAGCTGGAGCCTGAACGTCTACGGCAAGGGCGATACGATTGACGACCAGTATGTGTACACCAACGAGTACGCCCAACTGGCCGCTTCGGGCGGGCGCAATGCGCTTAACGACACCGACGGTGGTCAGGACACGATCAACGCGGCGGCGATCTCCAGTGCCAGCGTGATCGATTTGTCCAAAGGCGAGGCCACCCTGGCCGGCGCTCGCTTGGCGATCACCAATGCCGCGCAGATCGAGCACCTGATCGGGGGTGAATTCGCCGACACGCTGATTGGTAACGCTGCGGACAACCATCTCTCCGGTGGTCGTGGTGACGATGTGTTGTCGGGTGGTGCCGGCGTCGATACGCTCATCGGCGGCAAGGGCAATGACACATTGACCGGCGGCGCCGACACGGATTATTTCGTGATCGACAAGGCCGCGGGCGACATCGACACCGTCACTGATTTTGTGATCGGTACTGACCGAATCGTTCTGTCCGGCTTTGATGACGAGGTCTATACGGCGGCGACCATTACCCAACAAGGCGCCGACACTCGGTTGAGCCTGGCGGATGGGCAAGTCCTGCTACTCAAGAACGTTCAGTCCGAAGGCCTGACGCTAAAGAACTTCGTTCACATCCCGGAAGGTGTGCGCCTGAGTCGGTTGGAGCAGGCTTCTGGCTACGGTTTCGGGCTCAGCGGTGCCAATACCGAGCGCAATCTGCCGGACGTGACCGGTAGTTTCCTGTATTGGGCCCACGATGGTGGCGAGCGCGTATTTGGCGGCACCGGTGCCGATACGATCGTAGGTGGCCAGGGTGACGATGTACTGGTTGGCGAGTCTTCGACGGCCTCGACCGTGGGTGGCAATGACATTATCAGCGGAGGCGAAGGCTACGATGTCATCCGTGGCGGCGCTGGCGATGATGTATTGCGTGGCGATGTCGGGCTGGATTACCTGGGGGGGGACGCCGGCAACGATGTCCTCTACCTCGAAGGTGACCAGGCCATCGAGGACCATGCCTTCACCACCGTGCTGTCACCGAACATCAACCTGAGCGGTGCCGCCACGCACACCGGCGCCTCCGTCGCGGGTGGTGCCGGTAATGACCGTTTTGTGCTGGTCGAAGACCTGCTGGCCAGTGCCTCGCAGGGGATCATGGGTAACCTGATCGATGACTTCGAAGTCGCCAATCCCAACGAGAAGATCGATCTTTCGCAGATTCGCGCGGTACACAGTTTTGCTGACTTGAACTTCAGCAACGTGACCGTCGACGGCGAGGTCTATCTGCGGGTCTGGCTGGGCACGATGGCCAGCGGTACTCAGTACATCACGCTTAAAGGCGTAACTGCCGGCCAGCTCTCGGCAGCCAATTTCATTTTCGGCCAAGCGGTAACACAACCCAAGGTGCTGCTGAGCGGTACCGGCGCAAATGATCTGTTGGTTGGCGACGCCGGAGGCAACACGCTCGACGGGGGTGCAGGCGCCGATGTCCTTGAAGGGCGGATGGGGGACGATACCTACATCGTCGATAACGCGGGGGACGTCATCAAGGAAGTCGTAGGCGGTGGCTATGACGTGGTCAAGTCCAGTGTCAGCCATGTTTTGGCCAGTGAGGTGGAGTCTTTGCAGCTACTGGGCAGTGCCGCCATCAATGGGACCGGTAACGAGCTCTCCAACCGTTTGGTGGGCAATAGCGCAAACAACATTCTCAATGGCGCCGGCGGCTCCGACGTGATGATCGGCGGTCTGGGCGACGATACCTATGGCGTGGATGACGGTTCCGACCGGATCGTCGAATCCGAAGGCGCGGGCACCGATACCGTCAATTCCTCGGTCTCCTTTACGCTCGCCAACCACCTGGAAAACCTGAGCCTGACCGGTAACGCGGCGATCAATGCCACGGGCAACGCGGCCAACAATGTCCTGCGTGGCAACGTTGCCGATAACCGTCTAGACGGGGCCCAAGGCGCAGACCGGATGATCGGTGGCCTGGGCAACGACACCTACTTCGTGGATAACGCCAGTGACGCCGTCGTGGAAGACCTCAACGGCGGCAATGACAAGGTGATTTCCACCCTCGACTACACCTTGGCGGCCAATGTCGAGGCATTGACCTTGTCCGGTCCGGCCTTGAATGCCACTGGTAATGAGCTGAGCAACGAACTGATCGGCAACGAGCGCAATAACCGTTTGTATGGGGCCGCGGGCGATGACTTCCTGCAAGGTGGCAGGGGCGACGACCGCTACGTATTCGGCGTCGGCCAGGGCCAGGATCACATCAGTGAAGACCTGGAAGCGGCTGGCGGCATTGACACCATCGTGTTCGAAGCGGGTATCAAGGAAAGCGATGTCGCTGTCGACCATTCGGCCCGGGGCATGGTGCTGCGCCTGAATGACGGCCAGCAAATCATCTCCGGCTGGACGGCCGCTCGCGGTCATAGCGTCGAGCGTATCGAATTCGCCAACGGGACGGTCTGGAACACCGCGACGCTGTCGACCCAGGCCAATCGGGCGCCAACCGTATCGACAGCGATTGTCGACCAGAAGGTCGCCGAGGACAGCGCTTTCGTCCTGACCCTTGCGGCCAATGCCTTTGTCGACGCGGATACGGGCGACGCTCTCCAACTGAGCGCAACCCTTGCCGACGGCAAGCCGTTGCCCACCTGGTTGAGTTTTGACGCCAAGACTCGCACGTTCAGTGGTACGCCCGGTAATGACGCGGTGGGTAATGTGGCGATCCGGGTCACGGCAACCGACAAGGCGGGGCTGTCTGTCAGCGATAGCTTTGAAGTCCAGGTCAGCAATACCAACGATGCACCGGTCCTGGTCAAGGCCATTGCCGACCAATCCGTCGTCGAGGGCGCGCCTTTGACGTTCGCGCTGCCGGCAACCACGTTCACGGATATCGATGCCGGGGACCGGCTGAGCTACCAGGCGACGTTGGCCAACGGGTCGGCGCTTCCTGCGTGGCTGGTATTCGATGCGGCCACTCGCACCTTCAGCGGCACGCCTTCGCAGGCTGGAACCGTCTCGGTCAAGGTTTCAGCAGTGGACCTGTCTGCTGCCGTGGCCAGTGACGTGTTCGACATCGTGGTCAATGCCCAAGCCGTCACCAACGGCACCGCGGCTGCCGATAGCCTCAACGGCGATGCCTCGGGCAACGTCATCAACGGGCTGGGCGGTGATGACTCGATTTACGGTCGGGAAGGTAACGATGTGCTGAACGGCGGTGATGGCGCCGACTGGATCTCCGGTGGGGACGGCAACGATACCTTGGACGGTGGCGCCGGCAATGACAGCCTGCGTGGCGATTTTGGTAATGACACCTATCGGTTCTACCGAGGCATGGGCCAGGACAGCGTCATCGATTATGACTGGACGGTCGGCAACGTCGACACCATCAAGGTCGCGGCTGATATTGCCCCGGCCGATGTCATCGTCAGCCGGGACCAGACTTACCTCACGCTGGCGATCAAAGGCACGACCGATAAATTGTCGATAACCTTCTTCAGTAATTCGAATTACATCGTGGAGCGCGTCGAGTTCGCCGATGGAACAGTCTGGGGAGTTGACGCCCTCAAGCAAATGACCAAAGGCGTCGCCAGCAGCGCTGCCGATACGTTGTTTGGCGACATCGGGGCCGATGTACTCGATGGGCTTGAGGGGGATGACAAGGTCTACGGTGTGGCAGGTGACGACCGACTGGAAGGCGGCGCCGGTAACGACTCGCTGGGCGGGGGGGATGGCAATGACATCCTCAACGGTGGCGCGGGTAACGATTATCTGAATGGCGATAACGGCAACGACCGCCTCGATGGCGGTATCGGTAGCGATCGATTGTCGGGGGGCGCCGGCAACGATACCTATCTGTTCTACAGGGGCATGGGTCAGGACACTGTCCAGGAGTTCGATTCGACCACTGGAAACAGCGATACGATCAAGGTCGCCGCCGACATCAATCCCGGCGATGTCATCGTCAAGCGTGAGGGGAGCGATGTTTACCTCGCCATCAAGAACACCACTGACCGGATGACCATCTACAGCTACACCGACGCCAACTATCAGGTTGAACGCGTCGAGTTCGTAGACGGCACCGTCTGGTCCGTCAGCGATCTCAAGCGCCTGTCGGTAGAAGTCGCCACCAATGGCGCCGATACGTTGATCGGTGACGAAGCCAACGATCGGTTGGACGGGCTTGACGGTGATGACAAATTGTCTGGCCTGGCCGGCAACGATGTGCTCAACGGTGGAGCGGGTCGGGATACGCTTGACGGTGGGATGGGGCTGGATACGCTGGACGGTGGGGCGGGAAATGACTCGTTGTACGGCGGTTCCGGCAACGACACCTATCTCTTCCAGCGTGGTGGTGGTCAGGACCTGATTTCCGATCGCGACTGGACCAGGGGCAATCTTGACGTGATCAAGTTGGCCCAAGGGATCAGCCCAGGCGACATCAAGGTTGCTCGTGTGGGCTACAACCTGGAACTGACGATCCTCGGTACCACCGACAAGCTGACCGTCAACGAATGGTTCCTTTCCACGGACTCGCAGGTTGAACAGGTTCAGTTCGCCGACGGCACGCTCTGGGACGCCGCAACCCTGACGACCCTGTCCAAGGGCGTGGCGAGTGAGGGCAATGATGTCCTGCAAGGCGATGAGTCCAGCGCCGATATCCTCAATGGACTGGGTGGTGATGACTCACTCTACGGATTGTCGGGCAATGACACACTGAACGGTGGCGCCGGCAGCGACAAGCTCTTTGGTGGCGCGGGCATGGACACGCTCGATGGTGGCGCCGGCAATGATTCCCTTTATGGGGATGCCGGCAACGATACCTACCAGTTTTACCGCGGGGTCGGGCAGGATTGGATAAGTGACTACGACTCTTCGGTGGGTAACCTGGATACGATCAAGGTAGGGGCAGGCCTCAAGCCGTCCGATATCCAACTCAGTCGTGATACCTACGACCTTTTCGTGGGCATTGCAGGAACAACCGACAAGCTGACCGCTTCCAGCTGGTTCTCGAACAGCGCGTATCGGATCGAACAGATCCAGTTCGACGACGGAACCCTCTGGAGTGCCGACACCATCAAGAGCATGACCAAGGGCACGGCAACTTCCGGTAGCGATGCACTGTTCGGCGAGGATGCGCTGGCTGACTCATTAAGTGGCCTTGACGGTGATGACAAACTTTACGGGTTGGGTGGTAACGACACGCTGTCGGGTGGCAACGGGGCCGATGAACTGAGCGGTGGCGAAGGCTCCGACACCTTGCTGGGTGGGGCGGGTAATGATTGGTTGTCTGGTGATACAGGTTCCGACACCTTGCAGGGTGGGGCGGGTGATGACCGGTTGTCTGGTGATACAGGCTCCGACACCCTGATAGGTGGAACAGGCAACGATCAGTTGAGTGGGGATCGTGGTAATGATCTTTATCGATTCGAGCGTGGGGATGGTCAGGATGATATTGACGATTTCGACCCGGACGCCAACACCGATGTGCTGCAGTTCGGTGCCGGTATTTCCGCCAATCAACTCTGGTTCAGTAAGAACGGCTGGGACCTGGAAGTGAGTGTCATTGGCACCACCGATAAAGTGACGATCTCAAAATGGTCGTTCTGGGGGCCGGGTAACTGGGAGAAAGCCCAGAACATCGAGCAGTTCCGTACCGCCGATGGCAAGGTCCTGTTGGACAACCAGGTCGATCAATTGGTTGGCGCCATGGCCGCTTTCGCGCCACCGGCTCCCGGTGAGACTTCACTGCCGCAGAACTACCAGGCCTCGTTGAACGCTGTGATTGCCAGCAACTGGCAATAGTGCCCCAAGCTGCCGCGCCTCAAGGCGCGGCAGTCACATTGGCGGTACGGTTACCCTGATGCTAGACAAAAACGCCCGTCAGGGCGTTTTCTGATTAATACGACCTTTTTTCAACGTGATTAGCCGCTACGCTGATCTCTACTGATAACGGTCGCTCGCGGGTTCTCGACGGCCTATTAAACGGTTGTAAGGGAGGCCCTCCATGGACCGATTCACCGGCGGATGCCTGTGCGGCAACGTTCGCATCCAAGCCTCAGGCCGTCCGTATCGGGTTGGCCTCTGTCACTGCCTCGACTGTCGCAAGCATCACGGCGCGCTCTTCTACGCTGCCGCTGTGTTTCCACAGGATGCCGTGACGATCGAAGGTGAAACACGGGATTACGCCGGGCGCTTTTTCTGTCCCCGCTGCGGCTCGTCGCTGTTCGCCCGCTCGGGTGACGAAATAGAAGTGCACCTTGGGACGCTGGACGCCCCCGATCAACTGATGCCCACCTACGAAAGCTGGACCGTGCGCCGTGAGGCCTGGCTGCCGGCGTTTCCGCTCACCCGACACTACGAGCATGATCGCGAGGGGACAGGGCGGGTCGAGGACTGAGGCTCGCCTGCCGTTACGAGTGACTTCAGGCCGGTTCACCTATGCACCACCATTGAACTGCGATTTCGTCGTCCGCTTGAGTCACGTCATGCCCGTGCTCTATGAAGTGCGCCGGGGTGTGTAACGCGAGTGTCTGGCTGAGCAGTTGCGGTTTGAGTGCATTGGTTTCGCCGAGAAACCGCAGGTAATAGTCCCGATCATAGAAGAGGGTGACTTCACTCTGATGTACCCATGGCCACGTCAGCAGGCACGCGACCCGGTAGTAGCCCTGTGAGCGATCAGCTGCATTGGACAGATGGGTTGCCGCTTCGAGCAATTGTTGGATACAGAAGGCCTGGACTTCAATCCGGGCCTGAGGGCCTTCGACCAAGGCCTCATGAACAGGAATCTTCCAGTTTGCATATTTCCTGTCACCAGGCCTTGGGTAAAAGTTGTCTTGAAAACTTGATGCCCAGCGCTCTATGGAACGAAGGCGGCGATGGAGGCCCCTGAGTGGTTTGTCATTGATGCTGATTTGCCGCATTGATGTTTCCTGCCGAGTGAGGTCCGGCTATTCTCCGGGCCGCGACGCGGTATTCCAAGGATGACCCCGGTGGGTTTCGTGTCATTTGATGACATCGGTTTTGTCTCACTCAAACCCCACGATCGCCTTGATCTCCAGATACTCCTCGAACCCGTGAACTCCATACTCACGGCCATTGCCCGAACGCTTGTAGCCGCCGAAGGGCGCCATCGGGTTCCACGCCGGGTAGTTCAACAGCACTTGCCCTGCGCGGATACGCGACGCAACGGCGCGCGCAAGCTCAAGATCCTGGCCCTGGACATGCGCGCCCAGCCCATAGACGGTGTCGTTGGCAATGGCGATGGCTTCATCCACCGTGTCATAGGCAATGATGCACAGCACCGGGCCGAAGATTTCTTCCTGGGCGATGCGCATGGCGCTGTCGACCTGCGAGAAAACCGTGGGGAGGGTGTAGAAGCCTCGTTCAAAACCTTCCGGTCGTCCTGGGCCTCCGCAGACAAGCTTGGCCCCTTCATGCAAGCCGACTTCGATCATGGCTTGCACGCGATTGAACTGGGCCTCGTTGGCGATGGGGCCGAGTACGGTTTCTTCCAATTGCGGATCGCCCACGATGATCGCGTTGGCGGTGGCGGCAGCCAATGCCTCGACTTCCGCCAGCCGATTTCTTGGCACGATCATTCGGGTCGGTGCGCTGCACGATTGGCCGACGTTGCGAAATGCCGACATCACGCCCGGCGGCACGGCCTTGGCGAAGTCGGCGTCGGGCAACAGCACGTTCGGTGACTTGCCGCCCAACTCTTGGGTAACGCGCTTGACCGTAGGGGCGGCGGCCTGGGCCACCAGTGCGCCGGCGCGGTTCGAGCCGGTGATGGAGATCAGGTCGATGTCTGGATGCGCCGCCATGGCCGCGCCGACCTCGGCACCGCTGCCGTTCACCAGGTTGAAGACGCCGGCAGGCAGGCCTGCGTCATGTACCAATTGTGCGAAGAGAAGGGCGCTCAGGGGCGACAGTTCGCTGGGTTTCAACACCACCGTGCAACCGGCGGCAATCGCCGGGGCGACTTTGGCGGTGATTTGATACAGCGGCCAGTTCCACGGCGTAATGAGGCCGCAGACGCCAATGGGTTCGCGTTGAATGGCCGTGCCATGCTCAATCTTCTGGAAGGTGTAAGTGGACAGCACATCGCGGGCCACCCGAACGTGTTCGGCGGCCAGCGGCACTTGCATGGCCCGCGCGAAGCCGATCGCCGCGCCCATTTCCAGTGAGAGCACCTGGGCCAGTTCTTCTTTGCGTTCAAGGATCAGCGCATGGATCTTTCCCAGGATCGCCACGCGCGCTTGCACCGAAGTGGCGGACCAGTCGGGAAATGCTGCGCGAGCCGCCGCGACGGCGCGGTCAACGTCTTCGCCGGACCCTCGGGCGACCTCGGCAATGACTTGCTCGGTAGCCGGATTGACCACGGGCAGCGTGGCCGGGTATGCCGGAGACTGCCAGTCACCATTGATATAGAACTGCTGGGACGTGGGCGGGGTGTTCAAAAAGGGGGTGGTCATCCAACGGGCTCCCATAGAGCGGTGATAGCACTGCCGGCGACAGATCCTGAGGCCGTTTTCTTCTCGATAAACTAACAAAGCGGCCCGGATGGGATATGCCGTTCTCAAGCCTGGCAAAGAAGAATCTGCTGTATCTGCCGGGCTAACTTCGCGAAAAAAATGGCGGCGCCCGTTCAGGGCAAAAAGGGCGCCCAGTCGCTTGTGTCATATGAGTCTGCCGGTGCCAGGCGTGCTCATCTGAGGCATTGTCAGGGCGGTCGGTTCGGTAAACCTGCGAATATCAAAAGGGCTGATCAGGGTGCGAGTGCTGCCGGTGCTGATCAGCTCGGCCATGACGTCACCGACGCCCGGGCCGAGCTGGAAGCCATGCCCGCAGAACCCAAAGGCATAGAACAACCCCTTGACCTTGCCGCTTGGCCCCATGATCGGCAGCGAGTCTGGCGTATAGCTTTCGATGCCGCTCCACACCCGGATAATGTTGAGGTTCGCCACCCCGGGCAGCAGGCGGCTCATCTGATGCATCTGGTTGAGCAGGCTCTCGGGCTTGAAGTAGGCGCGACGGTTGATCATGTCCGGTTTGCAGCGGTTGCCGCCGCCGATGATGAGGTTGCCTCGGGGGATCTGCCGGAAATAAATCACCTCTTCCTTTATTTTGGTGAACACGCCGATCACGGTCGACAAGGCATAGGGCACCGGCTCGGTGACCGACATCTGTGGGCCATTGGCTTCCAACGGCACCGCTTCGTCGAATTGTTCCGACAGCCTCGCCCCCCAGGCGCCCGCCGTGATCAGCAGTTGCTCAGCGATGAATAGCTGGCCGTCGGTGGTGGTCACGTGGAACTGGTCATTCACCTTTTGCACCGTGGCGACTTCTGTTCGCTCGCGGATGCTGGCCCCGGCCCGTGTCGCCGCGCGGGCAAATGCCGGGGCGGCCAGGCGCGGGTTGGCGTGGCCGTCGTGAGGGGCGTACGAGCCGCCCTTGACCTGCGCACCGAGGAACGGGAAACGCGCGTGCAAGGCCTTGCCGGTGATGATCTGCAAGTCCAGTTCGCGGGCTTGGGGGGCGGCGGCGTAGGCTTCAAGCTCGGCGATTTCATCCTCGCGATAACAGACGCGCATATGGCCGCTGGGGATGAACTCCAGATCATCGCCAATCAACTCGGGGAGCCGTTTCCACAACCCGTACGAGCGATTCGACAGTTCCAGCTGGCCGAGGAATCGCCCTTGGCGTCGCACGTTGCCGAAATTCACCCCACTGGCGTACTGGCCGATCAGGTCGCGTTCCAGCAGGGTCACCGAGTGCCCACGCTGGCGCAGGAAAAACGCCGACGCCGACCCCATGATGCCGCCGCCGATAATCAAGACGTCGCTTTTTTGTGCCTTCATGATGTTCCCTCGAAAATCCTCGACAGCGGTTCAATAGCAATACAAGACCTGGCCCAGCCCCCCCTGTGGCGAGGGAGCTTGCTCCCGCTGGGTCGCGCAGCGGCCCCAAAAAAGCGGTGAGCGCTTCGCACTCAAGAGGGAGCAAGCTCCCTCGCCACAGGTTCATCTCATGCCGTTGGGAAGGGGCGCGCACGGGCCAGCGCTTCGATTTCGATCAGGTACCCATGATGCAAGGCCGGGACGGGCACCACCGCACGCGCGGGCCGGTGTTCGCCAAGGTAGCGGGCGTAGATCCGGTCGAAAGCCGGCCAGTGTTCGATGCCGGCGACATAGACCGTCACTTTCAGCAGGTCGCTGGGGCTGCGGCCTGCCGCGCCGAGAATCGCCATCAGGTTGTCCAGGACGATGGCGGCTTGCACTTCGAACGGTTGGTCGACGCTGTGGCTGCCATCGGCGCGTACCGGCAGTTGTCCAGACACGTACAAGACGCCCTGGTGCAAGACCGCCTGGGTGTAATGTCCGCCCGCAGCGGCCGCCCGGGTTGTGTGAATCAACTCGATTTCACCAGCCATGCAGACGGCTCCAGGTGTACACCGCGCCCGAGGCATCGCAGGCGCGGTAATCAGGGAATTGCGCACCGGTGGCGCAGGCGTGGTTGGGCAGGATGCGCAGGCGACTGCCAATGGGAAACCGCTCGCTGATATCGATGTCCCCGGGACTGGAAAGGGTGACGATGCCGTGCTCCTGGTTGGCGCTGGTGAGCAGCGCCCCCTCGATCCAGTCGCCGGCTTCGCTGCACACTTGCCCATACCCGAAATCCCGTTGCTGGCGCTGTGTACCCCGATCACGACTCATGGCCATCCAGCCGGCATCGGTGATGATCCAGCCTTTGTCCTGCTGATGGCCGATCACGGTGGTCAGTACGCTCAGGGCCAGCTCATCCGCCTGGCAAACACCGATGTTGTGCATCACCAGGTCGAAGAACACATAAACGCCGGCGCGCACTTCAGTGACGCCTTCCAGGCTTTGCGCCGAAAGTGCCGTGGGTGTGGAGCCGATGCTGACCTCGGGGCAGGCCAGCCCGGCTGTGCGGATGCGTTGGGCGGCGCTGACGCAGAGGTAGCGTTCTTGTTCGGCCAAGGCTTGCAGCGCTTGGGGCGTATCGAGCTCGTAGCTGGACCCGGCGTGGGTCATGACGCCGCGAAGCTGCATGCCGCCTTCGCTGAGTCGTCGCGCGATGTCGACTAGTGCATCGTCTTCAACGCGCACGCCGGACCGATGACCATCGCAATCGATCTCGATCCAGACCTCGAAACGTTCGTCGTGCTGCCTGCCGAAATCAACGATGGCCTGCGTCGCCGCCAGGCTGTCGGTCAAGATGCTCAATCGACAGCCCTTGCGCCGCAGCGTCAGGGCCTGGGCCAGTTTGCCGGGCGCCATGGACACGGCATAAAAGATGTCGCGGATGCCTTCGGCGAAGCAATGCTCGGCTTCCTTGAGGGTCGACACGGTGATGGCGCTGGCGCCTGCTGCAAGCTGCGCCCGAACCACCGGCAGGCATTTGCTGGTCTTGATGTGCGGGCGCAAACGCACGCCCAAGGCGTCCATGCGTTGTTGCATGCGCTGGATATTGCGCAGCATTCGCGGTACATCGATGAGCGCGACCGGGGTATCGAGAGAAGCAATTGAGATTGGCATGAACGAGGCTCGCGAGTGAAAGACAGGCTCGACTCTACTCAGTCATCGTAAAGCCGTGGTTCAATGCGCTGTCATCAATCATTAAGTTGAACTGAATGATCAGCCTCGAAGACCTGCGCATGGCCGTGACGCTGGCACGCTGCGAATCGTTGAGTGCCGCTGCCAGGGCCCTCAATGTCTCGCCGCCGGCGCTGTCCATGCGCCTACGCAAACTGGAGACGCTCCTGGGCCTGACCTTGGCCAATCGCGACGCCCGGCGGCTGAGCCTGACCGCCGACGGCGAGCGTTTCTCGCGCCAGAGTGCGCTGTTGCTGGAACAGCTGGAGGCGCTTCCCGAATCGTTCAGGCAGCAAGACGATCAACTGGTTGGTACCCTCAGGCTGGCGGCACCGTTCGGCTATGGACGCCAACGCCTCGCGCCGTTGCTGGCGCGTTTTGCCAGGTTGCACCCGCAGCTATGCCTGCATCTGGATCTCCGGGAAACGCCCTGGCCTGACCGTCATGACAGCGATGCGGTGATTCACATCGGTCACCTGAGCGACAGCCAGTGGGTCGCCCGACCCCTCACGCAAAATGACCGATGGCTGTGCGCCAGTCCCGCTTACCTGGAGCAGAACGGCATACCGCTAGCGCCGGAGCAACTCGCCGAGCATCGCTGCATCTGTATTCGTGAAAACGATGAAGATGTCACCCTGTGGCACCTGCGCAATGCGCACGGGCGCAAGACCCTGCGGATCAAGCCTGCCTTGTTGAGCAACGACGGCAGCGTGGCCCGACGCTGGGCCGAACAGGGCCTGGGGCTGGTGCTGCGTTCGCAATGGGACGTCAGCAAAGCCGTCGCCGACGGTCGCCTGGTACGGGTGCTCGCCGATTGGCAATTCGACAGCGCCCCCATCAACCTGCTGGTGCCCTCGCGCAAACTGCGCAGCGCGCGGGTGCAGGCGTTGGTGAGTTTCCTGGAGACCGAACTGAAGGTCTGAATAGGCCACTGCTCCTACCGACCCACCGCCATCGCGAGCGAGCTCGCTCCCACAGTGGATCGGCGGCGTTCCTTGAACCTGTGTCCACCACCAACCCCCTGTGGGAGCGAGCCTGCTCGCGATGACGGCAGCCCATTCACCACACCTGCAAGCAGACCCACCGCTTTCGCGAGCAAGCCCGCTCCCACAATGGATCTGCGGCGTTTCCTGAACCTGTGTCCACCACCATCCCCCTGTGGGAGCGAGCTTGCTCGCGATGACGGCAGCCCATTCACCACACCTGCAAGCAGACCCACCGCCATCGCGGATGCTGAAGCTGCTGCGCCAAGCGTAGATTCTGCCGAAAACAACTCTTTGCAGAGCCGTTTGGCGCACCATAACTGCCCCCAAACCCACAGAAACACGGGCACGACGCCCACGCCTGGAGCATCCCGCAAAGTCTGCTGAGCGAGCCCCGCAAAACGGTGGTTTGTACCAAGCGGCCGGTATTTTTAACGATTTATCCACGGTCTCATGGTGTTGTAATGAAAACGTGATGCAGCGTTGCACCGATGCCTCACGAAAGGCGCCATCGTTCGCCTCGTCGAGCCTTCAACAACAATCCAGGACCGCACTCATGAGCTTTCTTCGACCCAAGTACATCACCTTCGACTGCTACGGCACGTTGACCAATTTCCAGATGGGCACCATGACCCGCGAGCTGTTCGCCGACCGTGTCGATGCCGGCCAGATGGACCAGTTCGTCAAGGACTTCTCCGCTTATCGCCTGGACCAGGTGATGGGTGACTGGCGGCCCTATGATGAAATCATCAAGACCTCCCTGATGCGGGTCTGCAAGCGTTGGGGCGTCGAATATCGTGGCGAAGGCCAGCTCTATTACGACGCCGTACCAACCTGGGGCCCCCACGCCGATGTACCGGCGGGCCTGTCGAAAATCGCCGACAAGATCCCCCTGGTGATTTTTTCCAACGCGATGGACGAGCAGATCATGTCCAACGTCGACAAGCTTGGCGCACCTTTCCATAAAGTCTTCACGGCCCAGCAGGCCCAGGCCTACAAGCCGCGCCTGGCCGCGTTCGAATTCATGCTCGATAACCTTGGCTGCGGACCGGAAGACGTCCTGCATGTGTCGTCGAGCTTCCGTTACGACCTGATGTCGGCCCACGACATGAAGATCAAGCACAAAGCCTTCGTCGCCCGCGGTCATGAACATCCGGCCAACGCTGCCTTTGGCTACCACCAGATCCCGGACATCGGCGGGTTGCCCGCGCTGGTCGGGCTCTGAGTCTCGACGCACGCTTGCAGGCGAAAGGGGTTAGACATGGGCAGTGAGTCCTATTGGCTCGACACCGCACCGGCGTTCACCGGTGCTCAGCTCGGCGGATTGCCCGGACAGGTCGATGTCGCCATCGTCGGTGGCGGCTTCACCGGTCTGGCGGCGGCGCGGGCCCTGGCCTTGAAGGGGGCCAGCGTGGCGGTACTGGAAGCGGGCAGGGTGATTGGCGAGGCGTCAGGGCGCAACGGCGGGCATTGCAGTACCGGCGTGGCCCAGGATTACGCGGCACTCACCGCCAGCCTCGGCGCCGACAAGGCTCGGGCGTATTACCAAGCCTATGAAAGCGCCGTGCAGAGCGTCGTGACGCTGGTGGAGCAAGAGCAGATTGCTTGCGACCTCAAGCGCAACGGCAAACTCAAGCTGGCCGCCAAGCCAATGCACTACGAAGGGTTGGCGCGCACCTGTGAATTGATCCGCAAGGAAGTCGATGCCGAGGTCGAGTTGCTCTCGGCCCAGGAGACGCGGGCGGAAGTCAATTCGGCGCAGTTTCACGGTGGCCTGTTGCAGCGCAATGGTGTGCAGATGCATGTCGGGCGTTTCGGCGTCGGCCTGGCCGAAGCGGCCGCCCGTCACGGTGCGTTGATCTTCCAGGGCGTGGCGGTGCAGGACTGGAAGGCCAGTGCCGGCGGTTATCGAGTCAACACCAGCAAAGGGGCGCTGCAAGCCTCGCAGATCCTGCTGGCGACCGGTACCTGTCAGCAGGGTGGCCTGGGCTGGTATCGGCGGCGGATCGTGCCGGTGGGCAGCTTCGTGATCGCCACCGAGGTCCTGCCCCAGGCGCTGATCGACAGCTTGCTGCCGGCCCGGCGTTCCTATGTCACCAGCCGCATGATCGGTAACTACTTTCGCCTGACCCCGGACAACCGCCTGCTGTTTGGCGGCCGTGCGCGGTTTGCCATGTCCGACAGTGTTTCCGATGCCAAGAGCGGCAAGGTGTTGCAAGCGGCGATGGTGCAGATGTTCCCGCAATTGGCGAACACCCGGATCGACTATTGCTGGGGCGGCCTGGTGGATATGACCTCCGATCGCTTGCCCCGGGCCGGCCAGCATGGCGGGGTTTACCACTCCATGGGCTACAGCGGCCACGGCGTGCAGATGTCGGTGCACATGGGGCAGGTGATGGCCGAGGTCATGGCCGGCAAGGTCGAGGCCAACCCTTGGCGCGAACTGGATTGGCCGGCCATTCCCGGGCACTTCGGCAAGCCTTGGTTTTTGCCGCTGGTCGGCGCGTATTACCGCTTGCAGGACTACCTGCACTGAGTTTCACCGCGTTGTTTGGCGTTTCAACCACGTTGCGTTAACGCACGTAATCGAGCCCTATCATTTTCCGAAAGGTAGAACTGACATGAGTGACACTAAAAACGGCATCAAAGACCAGTTGATCACCGGTACAGAAAGTCTGCGTGTTTTCGAAGGGCTCAACCGCGGCATGTCGCGCCGCCATGCATTGCAGATGCTCGGGCTGGCCGGTGTGGCCGCGGCGGGTGCCGGCAGCCTGTTCGGCGCCGCCGGCAAACTGCTTGCCGATGAGCAGGCAAGCCCCGGCAAAGGCAAGCCCGGCGGGCGTATCCGGGTCGCTGGTATCTCCAGTTCCACCGCCGATACCCTGGACCCGGCCAAAGGCTCATCGTCCACGGACTACGTGCGCCATTACATGTTCTACAACGGCCTGACGCGTTTCGACAGCCACATGGTGCCGCAACTGGAACTGGCCGAACGCATCGACACCACCGATGCCACGCTCTGGGTGATTACCCTGCGCAAGGAAGTGACCTTCCACAACGGCAAGGGCCTCACCGCCGCCGACGTGGTGTTTTCGCTGATGCGTCACAAGGACCCGATCACCGGTTCCAAGGTCTTGCCGCTGGCCGAGCAGTTTGCCGAGGTCAAGGCCACGGGCACCCATGAAGTGCAGATACGCCTGAGCGGCCCGAATGCCGAGCTGCCATCGATCCTTGCCATTTCCCACCTGTTGATCGTCCCCGAGGGCACCAGCGACTTCAACCAGGGCATCGGCACCGGCCCGTTCAAGGTCAAGGAGTTCAAGCCTGGGGTGCGTTCCATCGGTGCGCGCAACACCAACTACTGGAAGCCTGGCCTGCCGTATCTCGACGAAATCGAATTCATTGGCATCGGTGACGAGCCGTCACGGGTCAACGCGTTGCTGTCGGGCGACGTGCAGATCATCAACGAGGTCAACCCGCGCTCGACCACACGCATCAAGGACAGCACCACCCATCGCGTGGTGGACTCGCCGTCGGGTAACTACACCGACCTGATCATTCGCCAGGACCAGATGCCCGGCCAGAGCCCGGAGTTCACCGAGGCGATGAAACTGCTGCTGGACCGCGAACAGGTCAAGTCGGCGATCTTCCGTGGGTTCGCCAGGGTCGGTAACGACCACCCGATTGCGCCCGGCGCACGCTTCTACAACGCCGACCTGCCACAACGGACCTACGATCCGGAGAAGGCCCGTTTCCTGCTGAAGAAGGCCGGCATGGAAAGCATCAGCATGCCGGTGATGTGCTCGCCGGCCGCCACCGGTTCGGTCGACGTTGCCGTGTTGCTGCAACAATCGGCCAAGGAAGCCGGGCTCAAGCTCAACGTCAATCGGCTGCCGAGCGACGGCTACTGGTCCAACCACTGGGCCAAGCACCCGCTGAGCTTCGGCAACATCAACCCGCGGCCTAACGCCGACATGTTGTTCTCGCAGTTCTTCCAGTCGACGGCGCCGTGGAACGAATCCGGCTGGAAAAACCCGCAGTTCGACCAACTGCTGATCCAGGCTCGCGGTGAAACCGATGAAGCCAAGCGCGGCAAGATGTACGCGGATATGCAGACCCTGGTGCATAACCACAGCGGCATCGGCATCCCGGTGTTCATCAGCAACATCGATGGCGTCGACCAACGCGTCAAAGGTTATGGCACCAACCCACTGGGCGGTTTCATGGGCTATATGTTCGCTGAGCAAGTCTGGCTTGACGCTTGATGCGTGTTGTCTTGCGGCGTGACATGGCACAAGGGGTAGGGCGATGAATAGCAACACACTTTGGTTGATCGGCCGGCGCCTGGGCGCTGCGGTCGTGACCCTGTTGATCGTATCGATGGTGGTGTTCGCCATTACGGCGGTGTTGCCGGGAGACGCGGCGCAACAGTCCCTTGGACAGTTCGCCACGCCTGAGCAAGTGGCGGCGCTGCGGGTGAAGATGGGCCTGGACCAACCGGGTGTGTTGCGCTACCTGCACTGGTTGATGAGCCTGCTCAGCGGTGACATGGGCGTGTCGATCTCCAACGCCACGCCAGTCAGCGAGTTGATGGCTGGCCGGGTGCCCAACACCCTGATGCTGGCGGCGGCCACGGCGCTGGTGTCGGTGCCGGTGGCGTTGATCCTGGGCATCGGCTCGGCGATGGGGCGAGGGGGGCGCATCGACGGCTTCCTGAGCTTCTTCACCCTGACGATGGTGGCGGTGCCGGAGTTCCTGGTCGCCACCCTTGCCGTGCTGATTTTCGCGGTGAACCTGGGCTGGCTTTCGGCGCTGTCCTATTCCAGCGAGATCACTTCGCCGCTGCAATTCATGCGCACCTATGCCTTGCCGGTGATGACCCTGTGCTGCGTCATCGTCGCGCAAATGGCGCGCATGACCCGGGCGGCGGTGATCGATCAACTTGACAGCCCCTACGTGGAAATGGCCCGCCTCAAAGGCGTGAGCCCGGTGCGGGTGGTGCTGCGCCATGCCTTGCCCAATGCCATCGGGCCGATCGCCAATGCCATCGCCCTGAGCCTGTCCTACCTGCTGGGTGGGGTGGTGATCGTCGAGACGATTTTCAACTATCCCGGCATCGCCAGCCTGATGGTCGATGCCGTGACCAACCGCGACATGGCGCTGGTCCAGGCCTGCACCATGCTGTTTTGTACGGCGTACCTGATCTTGGTGCTGGTGGCTGACCTGTGCGCGATCCTGTCCAATCCGAGGCTGAGAAACCAATGAACAATCTCATTGTGAAATCCCCGCCTGCGGCGCCCGAACTGGCCTTGGGCAAGGTGGCGCGCAAAACCCCCTGGCTCGGCCTGATCGGCGCCGCGATGTGCGTGATCTGGTTGCTGGTGGCGATCTTCGGGCCATGGCTGGCGCCGCACCCGGTGGGGGAAGTGGTCTCCGACAATGTCTTCGATAACCTCAGCGCCGCTTATCCGCTGGGCACCGATTATCTGGGCCGCGACATGCTCAGCCGCATTCTGGTGGGCGCGCGCTTCACGGTGGGCCTGGCGTTGGTGGCGGCAGTACTGGCCAGTGGGCTGGGCACCAGTTGCGCGCTGCTGTCGGTGGTTTCGCCGAAGTGGCTGGACGAGCTGATCAGCCGCCTGATGGATGCCTTCATTTCGATCCCGAGCAAGATGCTGGCGCTGATCATGGTCTCGGCGTTCGGCTCGTCAGTGACCCTGCTGATCTGCACGGCGGTGCTCAGCTTCATGCCGGGGGCGTTTCGTATCGCCCGCAGCATGGCGGTGAACATCGAGGCCCTGGAGTACGTGCAAGTGGCCCGCACCCGTGGCGAACGCCGGCTGTACATCGCCTGTGTGGAAATCCTGCCGAACATGCTCAACCCGGTGCTGACCGACCTGGGTCTGCGTTTCGGCTTCATCGTCCTGCTGCTCAGCGGCATGAGCTTCCTCGGCCTGGGCGTGCAACCGCCGGATGCCGACCTGGGTTCGCTGGTGCGGGAAAACATCGGCGGCCTCAACCAGGGCGCGCCGGCCATCGTGATTCCTGCCCTGGCCATCGGCACCCTGACCATTGGCGTCAATCTGTTTATCGACCGCTTGTCTTCGCGGCGCAACCGACGTACGGGAGGCCATTGATATGAGCCAGTTGATCCGAGTCGAGAACCTGCGCGTGGTCGCCTGTGGCGAGCGCAGCGAGGTGGAGATCGTCAAGGGCGTGAGTTTCTCCCTGGAGAAAGGTGAAGTGCTGGCGCTGATCGGCGAGTCCGGTTCGGGCAAGACCACCATCGCCCTGGCACTGCTCGGTTATGCCCGGCGCGGTTGTCGCCTGGCCGGCGGCGTGGTGCAGATTGGCGAGCACGACATGCTCGCCTTGAGTGAGCACGAGCTGCAAGGCCTGCGCGGCAATCGGGTGTCGTACATTGCCCAAAGCGCCGCGGCGGCGTTCAACCCGGCCAAGCAACTCATCGACCAGGTGGTGGAAGGCGCGTTGATCCATGGCCTGGGCAGCCGGGCCGTGCTCGAAGCCAAGGCCATCGAACTGTTCCGCGACCTGGCACTGCCGGATCCCGAGCGCATCGGCCAGCGTTATCCCCATCAAGTGTCCGGCGGGCAACTGCAGCGGGTGATGGCGGCCATGGCGCTGATCAGCGATCCGCTGCTGGTGGTGCTCGATGAGCCGACCACGGCCCTTGATGTGACCACCCAGATCGACGTGCTGCGCGCCTTCAAGCGGGTGGTGCGCGAGCGTGGCGCGACGGCGGTCTACGTGTCCCACGACCTGGCCGTCGTGGCGCAAATGGCCGACCAGATCGTGGTGCTCAACGGCGGGCAGATCTTCGAACAGAGCGCCACCGCGCCGCTGCTCAAGGGCCCGGCTCATGCCTACACCCGCAGCCTGCTGGCGGCGGCCCGGCCAGACACCACCATTCGCCCGCCGTGCGGTGTGGCCGAAGACACGCCGCTGCTGACCATCAAGGGCCTGACCGCCGGCTACGGCAACAAGAACCAGCACGGCATGCCGGCGATCCGGGTGCTCGAAGACATCGACCTGACCGTGCGCAGGGGCCAGGCCATCGGTGTGATCGGTGAGTCGGGCTCGGGCAAATCCACCTTGGCGAGGGTGGTGGCCGGGCTGTTGACCCCGGCCCTGGGCGGGCTGACGTTTGACGGTCAGCCACTGGGTGGCAGCCTGTCCGAGCGCACGGATGAACAGTTCCGGCGCATCCAGATGGTGTTCCAGAACGCCGACACCGCACTCAACCCGATGCACAGCATCAGCACCATCCTGAGCCGGCCGTTGAAGATGTATTTCGGCCTCAAGGGCGCGGCGCTGCGTGAGCGTATCGGCGAATTGCTCGACCTGGTGCGTCTGCCACGGGACATGGCCGAGCGCCGCCCGAGCGAACTCTCCGGCGGACAGAAACAGCGGGTCAACCTGGCCCGGGCGCTGGCGGCCAAGCCAGACCTGATCCTGTGCGATGAAGTGACCTCGGCCCTCGACACCGTGGTCGGCGCGGCAATCCTCGAACTGCTGCGCGACCTGCGCCAGCAACTGGGGGTGTCCTACCTGTTCATCAGCCATGACATCTCCACGGTGCGGGCGCTGTGCGACGACATCGTGGTGATGTACAGCGGCCACAAGGTTCAAGAGGGCAGCCGGCAATCGTTCGCCCAGGCGCCGTTCCATCCCTACACCGACCTGCTGATCCACTCAGTACCGGAGATGCGCCAGGGTTGGCTGGAAAGTTGTGGCGCCACCACCTGCGGCACGCTGCCGGCGTTGGGCGCGCGCGCCGAGGTGCCGCAGCTGTGCACCTTCCTCAATCGCTGCCCGGCGCGGGTCGATGGCCTGTGCAACCACACCGCGCCGCCCCGGCGGATCATCGACGGCGGCAGCGAGGTGCTCTGTCATCACGACAGTGCCGAGCTGCTCAAGCGCCAACAGGATTCAAACAGCATGATCGTGGGAGCCTACGCATGAGCGCGCGTTTCGTGAGGTTGGCCGAACAGGGCCGGCCCGTCGTCAAATTGAAAGTGGATGGCGTCCCGGTCGAGGCGTTGCAGGGCGACACCTTGATGGTCGCGTTGCTGACCCACGGCCCGGCGTTGCGCCAGTCGGAATTCGATCCGGGCAGCCGGGCCGGTTTCTGCCTGATGGGCGCCTGCCAGGATTGCTGGGTCTGGACCCGCAGCGGCGAACGCCTGCGAGCCTGCTCCAATGAAGTACGCGAAGGGTTGGACATCATCACTGAGCAACCGGAGGCGATATGGCCACTGCGCGGCTGAACACGCATCGAGTCGTCATCGTCGGCGCCGGGCCGGCCGGCATCCGTTGCGCGCAGACCCTGGTCGCAGCGGGCTTCAAGCCGATCCTGCTCGACGAAAACCGTCGCGATGGCGGGCAGATCTACCGGCGCCAGCCCGAAGGGTTCACCCGCAGCTACGCCACGCTGTACGGCACCGAAGCGGACAAGGCCCGTGACCTGCACGAAAGCTTCGACCGTTTGCGCCCGCAGATCGACTACCGTCCGGACACCCTGGTGTGGAACCTGACACCGGGGCAATTGTGCTGCGTCAGCCAGGGCCAGCACACGACGGTGGATTACGACGCGCTGATCCTCTGCACCGGCGCCACCGACCGCTTGATGCCCATCGAGGGCTGGCAGTTGGGCGGCACCTACAGCCTCGGCGGCGCGCAGATCGCCTTGAAGGCCCAGGCGGTTTCCATCGGCCACCGGGTGGTGTTCATGGGCAGCGGACCGTTGCTGTATCTGGTCGCCAGCCAATACCTCAAGGCCGGCGCCAACGTCACGGCGGTGCTGGACACATCGCCGCTGGGCCAGCGCATCAAAGCCTTGCCCAAACTCATGGCGCGCCCGAGCTTGCTGTTCACCGGCATGAAACTGTTGGCGCAGTTGTATCGGGCGAAGATTGCTGTGCACTTGGGCATTTCGCCGCTGCAGATTCTGGGAGAAGCGACTACCGGCGTCAGCGGCGTGCGGGTTCGTACCGCCAGTGGGGAAGCCTTGACGGTGGCCTGCGATGCGGTGGCGCTGGGTTATCACTTGCGCCCGGAAACCCAACTGGCCGACCTGGCGGGCTGCCGCCTGCGCTTTGACGAGGCGTCCAGCCAATGGCTGCTGGACACGGACGAAGAGGGACGGACCTCGGTCAGCGGTGTCTACGCCGCCGGTGATGGTTCGAAGATCCGTGGCGCCGATGCCGCCGAGCATGCCGGGCGCCTGGTCGCCCTGGCATTGTTGAGCGATCTGCAGCAGCCGGTGGACGCCGCACAGGTCGCTGAGCAGCGCCAGGCGCTCAAGGTAATGGACGCGTTTCGCCTCGGCCTGGCCCAGGCGTTTCCCTGGCCAGCGGCACAAGCCAAGGCCTTGCCGGACGAAGCCATCGTTTGCCGCTGCGAGATGATCAGCGCCGGTGAACTGCGCCGTACGGTCAGCGAAAAGGGTGCTTGTGAAGTCAACCGGGCCAAGGCGTTCAGCCGGGTTGGCATGGGCCGCTGCCAGGGACGTTATTGCTCCCAGGCCGGGGCCGAAGTGATTGCAGCAGCAGCGGGTGTCCAGGTGCAGGAGGTGGGACGCCAGCGCGGTCAGGCTCCCGTGAAACCACTTTCGATGCTCACTCGGGAGGTGACGCCATGACGCTGAATAAAGCCGATGTGGTGATTGTCGGCGGCGGCCTGATGGGCTCGGCGGCAGCGTTTTTCCTGCGCCAACGGGGGCAGTCGGTGATCCTGCTGGAGCGTGACCAGATCGGCCAGTACGCCAGCGGCGTCAACTTCGGTAACGTGCGGCGCCAGGGGCGTTTTCTCGGGCAACTGGAACTGGCCAACCGCTCCTGGGCGCTGTGGAAACGCCTGCCGGAGCTGATCGACGACGACTTGGAGTTCATCGCCAGCGGGCACATGCGCGTGTGTTATCGCGAGGATGAAATACCCGAGCTTGAGGCTTACGCCGCGGCACCGGAAGCGGCGCAACTGGACTTGCAGATCTATCGTGGCAGCGAGCTGCATGCGCGTTTTCCGTTTCTCGGCAAGGACGTCAAGGGCGGCTCCTATGCGCCTCACGACGGTCACGCCAACCCGCGTCTGGCCGCCCCGGCGTTTGCCCGGGCGGCACGGCGGCTCGGTGCGCGCATCGAGGAACGCACCGAGGTGGCCGAGGTGCAGAAGGTCGGTGACGGGTTCAGCATCAGCACCACCGATGGTCGTCAGTTCAGCGCCGCCCAACTGTTGATTACCGCGGGCGCTTGGGGCCAGAAGCTCTCGGCGCAGTTCGGCGAGCCAGTGCCGCTGGAGACCAACGGCCCGCAGATGGCCGTCACCGAACCGGTGCCGTATGCCTTGCCGACGGTGATCGGCGTGTACACCAAGATTCCTGAGGAAGTGATCTATTTCCGCCAGATTCCCCGGGGCAATATCATTATCGGCGGCGGCTATCGCAGCAAGCCGGACATGCTCAACCGCCGGGCCTATGTCGAGCCGCGCAGCATCCTCAACCAACTGGACCAGATGCGTCGCCTGCTGCCGGGTGTCGGCAATCTCAACATCATCCGCGTGTGGAGCGGCATCGAAGGCTACCTACCCGATTCCCTGCCGGTGATGGGCCCCAGTGGCAACGTCGATGGCTTGTACTATGCGTTCGGCTTCAGCGGCCATGGCTTCCAGCTCGGTCCGGGCGTTGGCGATGTCATGGCTGAACTGATCAGCACCGGCAGCACTCGAACCCTCATCGAGCCGTTCTCCATCCGCCGGTTCGCCCTTTCCGCCGAGCAACGGAGCAAGGCCTCATGAAACCCCGCGTGTTAGCCATTTTCGAACGCCTGCTGGCGTTTGAAACGGTCTCTTCAGAATCGAACCTGGCCCTGATCGAATACGTGCGCGAGCTGTTGCTGAGCAAGGGTATCGAGTCGCTGATCGTCAAGGATGAGAGCGGCAAGAAGGCCAACCTGTTCGCCAGCACCGGCCCGCGTGAGTTGCCCGGGGTCCTGCTGTCCGGCCACACCGACGTGGTGCCGGCGGCAGGGCAGGCCTGGACCGTTCCGGCGTTCCAGGCGACCGTGCGCGATGGGCGGGTGTACGGGCGCGGCAGTTGTGACATGAAAGGTTTTATTGCGCTGGCCATCGACGCCATGCTCGATGCTGCTGACCATTCGTTGAACCGGCCATTGCAACTGGCGCTTTCCCACGACGAAGAGATCGGTTGCGTGGGGGTGCGGCGTTTGCTCGATGTGCTGCACCTGGCGCCGGTGCGACCGTTTCTGTGCGTGATCGGCGAGCCGACCAACATGCAGTTCGTGCTCGGCCACAAGGGCAAGGGTTCCTATCGCACTTACTGTCGCGGCCTGGAAGCGCACTCATCGCTGGCACCGCGCTCGGTCAATGCGATTCACGTGGCCTGCGATTTCATCGCGGCGTTGCGCCAGAGCCAGCAGCAATTGCAGGAGCAAGGCGCCCAGGACGCGGATTACGACGTGCCCTACAGCACCGTGCATGTCGGGCAGATTGTCGGCGGCAAGGCACTGAACATCGTGCCAAACCTGTGCACCCTGGATTTCGAAGTGCGCAATTTGCCGGACGACGATCTGGACCTGTTCCTGGAGCAACTGCGCGAGCGCGCCGAGGTGATCGTGCGCGAGGCGAAAAAACTCTCCAGCGTCGCGGACATCGAGATCGAAACCCTCAACGTCTATCCGGGCCTCGACACTCATCCGAGCGTCGAAGCTGTGCGTTTCCTGAAAAACTTTGCCACCCCGGACACCGGCACCGCCAAGGTCTCCTTCGGCACCGAGGGCGGGCTGTTCAAGCAGCGCCTGGATGTACCCGTGGTGGTCTGCGGCCCAGGCTCCATCGAACAGGCGCACAAGCCTGACGAGTTCATCGAGATCAGCCAGATGGAGGCGGGGGAGCGGTTCCTGGAAGGGTTGCTCGGCTCGCTGAAAATCTAAGCCCTGCACAAAACAAAAGGTGGGAGCACACCTGTGGGAGCACACCTGTGGGAGCAAAGCTTGCTCGCGATGAACGATGACACGGTCTTGATCGATGTCGCCTGATCCACCGCCATCGCGAGCAAGCTTTGCTCCCACAGTATTCAGTATTCAGTATTCAATATTCAGTGTTCGGTGCTTAGCCTGGGGCCTCGGTAGAGCCTGCCGTCCCACCTCGAAACTTCAGCATCCAACACTGCCCAAACCCCGCTTTCAGCATCCTGCCCCGCGGCATCTCCTTAGACTGGAATCACCTCGGAACAGGACGCGACCATGCTCAAGAATCGATTGAAAGACCCCAGCCTGTTGGCAGAACTCGCTTACATCGACGGTCAGTGGATCGGCGCCGACAACGCCGCCACCCTTGACGTCATTGACCCGGCCACCGGTCAGGTGCTCGCCCGTGTACCGGCGATGCAAGGCGTGGAAACCCGGCGTGCCATCGAGGCCGCCGAGCGCGCCTGGCCGGCGTGGCGCGCGCGTCCGGCGGCGGAGCGGGCAGCGCTGTTGGAGCGCTGGTATCAAGCCATGATGGACAACCTCGACGACCTCGCGCTGATCATGACCTGTGAACAGGGCAAGCCATTGAACGAAGCCAAAGGCGAAATCCGCTACGGGGCCGGTTTCGCCAAATGGTTTGCCGAAGAGGCCCGACGGGTCTATGGCGAAACCATCCCGGCGCCCAGCGGCGACCGACGCCTGCTCACGCTCAAGCAGCCGGTGGGTGTCTGTGCGGCGATCACCCCCTGGAATTTCCCCAATGCGATGATCACTCGCAAGTGCGCCCCGGCCCTGGCGGCGGGTTGCCCGGTCATCGTCAAACCCTCGGACCTGACCCCCTTGTCGGCCCTGGCCCTGGCGGTGCTGGCCGAGCGGGTCGGGATTCCGGCCGGGGTGTTCAACGTCGTGACGGGTATGCCCGCCGGTATCGGCGAAGAACTGACCGGCAACCCGACGGTGCGCAAGATTTCCTTTACCGGTTCCACGGCGGTCGGGCGCTTGCTGATGCGCCAGAGCGCCGAGCACATCAAGCGCTTGAGCCTGGAGCTGGGCGGCAATGCGCCGTTCATCGTGTTTGACGACGCGGACCTGGAGCAGGCGGTGGCCGGCATCATGCTCAGCAAGTTTCGCAACGCTGGCCAGACCTGCGTCTGCGCCAACCGCATCCTGGTGCAGGACGGTATCTACGAACGCTTCGCCGCGCGTCTGGTAGAGGAGGTGGCCAAGCTCAAGGTCGGCAACGGGTTGGAGGCTGACGTGATGATCGGCCCGCTGATCAACCTCGCGGCGGTGAACAAAGTCGCCCGGCACATCGACGATGCGTTGGGCCAGGGCGCGCGTCTGCTCTGTGGTGGTATTCCCGAGGGCGACAGTCAGTTTGTCCAGCCAACGGTACTGGGCGAGGCCCATGCCGGGATGTTGCTGGCCAACGAGGAAACCTTCGGCCCGGTGGCGCCGCTGATGCGCTTTACTACTGAAGAGCAGGCCCTGGCCCTGGCCAATGCCACGCCGTATGGCCTGGGCGCTTACTACTTCACCCAGGACCTGCGCCGCTCATGGCGTTTCGGCGAGGCGCTGGAGTTCGGCATGGTCGGGCTCAATACCGGGCTTATCTCCATGGAAGTCGCGCCCTTCGGCGGCATCAAACAGTCGGGCCTGGGGCGCGAAGGCAGCAAGTACGGCCTGGACGAGTACCTTGAAGTCAAAGCCTTCCACATCGGTGGGCTGTGATGCGACCGTCATTTGAACAGACACCAGGGAGCCACGATTGATGAGCAAACCATTTCGAATCGCTGCCATTGCCGGCGATGGCATCGGCAAGGAAGTCCTGCCCGAAGGGCTGCGGGTACTGGAGCAAGCCGCGAAAAAGTGGCAGTTGTCGCTGGACATCGAAGTGCTCGATTGGGCCCATTGCGATTACTACCTGGAGCACGGGCAGATGATGCCCGCTGACTGGTTCGAACAACTCAAGGGCTTCGACGCGATCTACTTCGGCGCCGTGGGTTGGCCGGACAAGGTGCCGGACCATATTTCCCTGTGGGGCTCGTTGCTCAAGTTCCGTCGCGACTTCGACCAGTACGTGAACATCCGCCCGGTGCGGCTGTTTCCGGGCGTGCCGTGTCCGTTGGCCGGACGCAAGGCGGGGGACATCGACTTCGTGGTGATCCGCGAGAACACCGAGGGCGAATATTCTTCCATCGGCGGCAAGATGTTCGAAGGCACCGAGCATGAGTTCGTGCTGCAGGAGTCGGTGTTCACCCGGCGCGGGGTCGACCGCATCCTGAAGTTCGCCTTCGACCTGGCCCAGACCCGACCGCGCAAGCGCCTGACAGCGGCGACCAAGTCCAACGGTATTTCCATCAGCATGCCGTATTGGGACGAGCGCACGGCATTGATGGCCGAGCGGTACCCGGACGTGAAGTGGGACAAGCAACACATCGACATCCTGTGTGCTCGCTTTGTTTTGCAGCCGGACCGGTTTGATGTGGTGGTGGCGTCCAACCTGTTCGGCGACATCCTCTCCGACCTGGGCCCGGCCTGCGCCGGCACCATCGGTATCGCACCGTCGGCCAACCTCGATCCGGAGCGCCGCTTCCCGTCGCTGTTCGAACCGGTGCATGGCTCGGCGCCCGATATCTATGGGCAGAACATCGCCAACCCGATCGCGATGATCTGGTCCGGCGCCTTGATGCTCGACTTCCTGGGTAACGGCGATGAGCGCTACCGCGCGGCCCATGATGGGATCCTCAAGGCCATCGAACAGGTGATCGCCGAAGGCCCCATCACCCCCGACCTGGGTGGGCAAGGCTCGACCCAGGATGTTGGCCAGGCCATCGCCGCCGCGCTCTGAGGCTTGATCCAACCTGCGACACCTTTTGCCCGCTCACACTGCGGGCTTTTTTTTGCTGATCCGACGCTACCCGCCAAAACCCCTTGTGGGAGCGAGCCTGCTCGCGATAGCGGTGGGTCAGCTTGCGATGATGTTGGATGTGCCGCCGCCATCGCGAGCAAGCTTTGCTCCCACATTGGGTCCTCGGTTGGCCGCAGATTTCACATCCACCACAAATCCCCTGTGGGAGCGAGCCTGCTCGCGAAAGCGGTGGGTCAGCTTGCGATGATGTTGGATGTGCCACCGCCATCGCGAGCAAGCTTTGCTCCCACATTGGGCCCTCGGTTGACCACAGATTTCACATCCGCCCGCAACCCGTTGTGGGAGCAAAGCTTGCTCGCGAAAGCGGTGGATCAGCGAGTGGTGATGTTGGATGTGCCGCCGCCATCGCGAGCAAGCTTTGCTCCCACATTGGGTCCTCGGTTGGCCGCAGATTTCACATCCACCACCAATCCCCTGTGGGAGCGAGCTTGCTCGCGATAGCGGTGGAACTGCCATACACCGGATTACTTGACGACGTACACCTTGCGCACATAAACGCTGCTTTTCCAGGCACACGGTGCATTCAGCGGCACGAATACGGTATCGCCGGTGTTGACCGTCAAGTCGCTGCCATCGGCTGCCTGCAAGGTGACGCTGCCTTCGAGCAGGTGCATCAGTTCATGCAGTTTGTGCGCTCGTGACTTGCGGGTGTAGGGCGTCGAGTCCCAGATGCCGATGCGCAGGTTGCTCGCTTCTTCGACAAACAGATTGTGCGAGCGACATTGTGGCGGCGGGCTGAGCAGGATCTCGTCATCCGGGGCAGCGGAAGGCGAGAGCAGGGTGTGGGCGGGGAGCGCCGTCAGCCCGGGAAGGTGTGTTTCGATGCGCTGGGTGTCGGCACAGAAGGCCCAGAGCGAGCCGGGTTGCGCCTCGACCTCAAGCGCCGTGCCCCGACCGATCACCGCGCTTTCACCCGGCTTGAGCTGCAGCGTCTGCCCCTGGCTGCGCAGCGTCACTGCGCCGGCATGCACCACGAGCGTCTCACTGAAGGGGTATGCATCGACGCTGAACAGTCCGCTCGCCCGGACCACGCCGGCAGCCATGCCATCTTCCCCAGCATAGGCGATGAGTCGGTCGAACGGATCGTTGGCGCCCAGTGAACCCGGGGTGAACGGGGTTGAGGCAAGGCGGCCATCGGCGTGTGCCAACAGCACTGCAGTGGGTTCGAGCATGAAGGTGATTCTCCAGGGAAGCGTTGAGGGGAGTGTGGGTTTTTCAGCCAATGGCCTGGGTCACTGGCGCAAATTGCCGAACCGCGCCGGTCGCCTGCGGGGGCGTGCCCCGTGCCATTTGGGCGACGGTGTCGACCTGCTTGAGCCCGGCCTCTTCCAGCCAAGGGGCCAGGCCGCTGTTTGAAGGGATGTCGATGCGAACGAATGCGTCCGGCACGCGGGCCAGCAGCACGGCGATCAAGTGCTGGGCCTGTTCCAGGTTCTGGGCGATGACCGGGCCAATGCAGCGGCCACGGCCGAAGGGGCGCAGCAGGGCGAAGGCGCACAAGTGACCGTCGCGTTCGATACCCGCTGAATGTTCAACGACCTCGAACAGGTCATTGAGTACGGCGCTCCGCTCCAGCCCGCTCCCGGCATTGGCCAGTTTGATCAGTTCGGCGTGATCGGCTTCGCTCAACTCGCGGCAGCGTTCGCCAGCGGCCAGTTCCAGTGGGGCCGGCACCAGCGCTTGCCCTTGGTGCTGCTGGATATGCCCAAAATCAACGAACCCCTGGCTGGCATACAGCGGGGCACCGGCCAGCGTCGCATTTAGCACGGCGGTCCGCGAGCCGCAAGCCTCGATCGCCAGTTCCATCAGCTTGCGACCGATCCCCTGGCCCTGGTACTCATCGTCGACAATCACCAGGCCGATGGTGGCGTAGTCCCCCTGGGCGCAGGTGAACGCCGTTCCGATCAAACGGCCCTGGTCTTCCACGACAAACCCCTGGGCGACGCGTTGCAACATCGCCCAGTCTTCCAGGCGATGGGGCCATTTCAACTGCACGGACAAGGCATGGGCCGCAGGCACGTCGGTGGCGGTCATGGCGCGATAGAAGTAAGTGGGGCGTTGCGAAATGGACATGGCTGATCACCATAAAATAAGGGACGAAAGCGGATGGATGTGTGCGCTGAAAGCCTTTGTATCTCACCTGCCACCGGGCCTGGCAAGGGCGGCACATCGATTCGGTATCTTGCGTAAGCAACGGCTCTGCCGGCCACATTTCTTGCTCAAATCAGAGGCTTGGCCAGCAGTAAATACCGAGTCGGATTTCATGGTTGAGCGCAAAGATGTAGCTGCCTGCAGGCGCCGTGTAGGAGCTGCCGAGTGTAACGAGGCTGCGATCTTTTTCCTGGCAGTTGAGTCCTGAGGGAACGACCGACAGATCAATAGATCGCAGCCTTCGGCAGCTCCTACAGGGCTCCGGTCAATAGCTGCGCTCACGATCAACCAGGCCCAGCATCGATTCTCCCCGTTGATGCCGGCGGATGTTCTCCAGCAACACGCCAAAGGCACTTTCAGGCTGAGTCATCGCCGCGATGTGTGGGGTCAATAGTATCTGTGGATGGTGCCAGAAGGGATGATCCGCCGGCGCCGGTTCCTGCTCCAGCACGTCCAGCACCGCGGCGCTGAGTTGGCCGTCGGCAAGGGCTTCAAGCAGGTCCGCTTCCACCAGGTGCCCACCTCGGCCCATGTTGACCAACGCTGCGCCCTTGGGTAGGTGTTGGAACAGCTGGCGGTTGAGGATCCCTCGGGTCTGCTCGGTCAACGGCAGGACGCATAGCACAATGTCGCATTGACCGAGAAACGCCGGCAGTTGCTCGTCGCCGGCAAAGCACACCACCCCCTCAATGTCATGCTCGCTGCGGGCCCAGCCTGACAAGGCAAAACCAAAGGTCTTCAAGGTGGCAAGTATCTGCCGTGCCTGCAAACCCAGGCCCATGACGCCCACCCGGCGTTGTCCGGCGGGCACCAGCCGGTGCGCTTGCCAGCACCGTTCGGCCTGTTGCTGGCGATAGCGCAACATGTCCCGGTGCAGGCTGAGCACGGCGAAACTGGCGTACTCGCACATGCCCTGGCTGATGCCCGGGTCGAGCAAGCGCACCACCGGCAGCGTCGTTGGCAAGCGGCCAAGGTCGAGCTGATCCACGCCGGCCGACAAGGCGAACAGCACCTGCAGATTCGGCAACAGCGTTTCGACGTCGTCCGGCGCCTGCCAGGCCGCCAGGTACTGGATATCCCGCGGGTTGCCGATGTCTGGCCAGGCACGCCATTCGATGTCCGGCGCGTGTTCGGCGAACAGGCGCCGCCAGTGTTCGCCGCGTACCGGGTCAGCTTTATAGAGCAGGGCCATGGGTCACTTCTCGCCTGAAATCAAGGAGCCCCTAGCATGCCTCAACGCCAGAGCAGGATCTGTCGAAAGGGCCGGCGTAGCAGCATCACGCTGCGTTGCAAGGTGCCTCTTGCGGCAGATTCCATGGGGCTGGAATGCCTCTGGAGGATTCTGCTGTTTGCCGGGGTGTAAACAGTCGATCCGAATTTCTCAACGACCAAGTTCGGCTTAGACAATCGCGTCGAACGCTTAACCTGTGAACACACCGCAGCCGCTTCCTGGGTGCGAGGCTCACGATGGGAAATGCCAATGAACAGTAAAGTCGAAGAAACCCCAAGTTTGCTCCGTCAGCGTGATCAATTCGTGCCCCGTGGCCTGGTCACCGCGCACCCGTTGGTGATCGATCGGGCCCAGGGCTCGGAATTATGGGACGTGGACGGCAAGCGCTACCTGGACTTCGTCGGCGGCATCGGTGTGTTGAACATCGGCCACAATCACCCCAAGGTCGTCGCGGCCGTGCAGGCCCAGTTGCAGAAAATCTCCCATGCCTGCTTCCAGGTCGTGGCCTACAAGCCTTACCTGGACCTGGCCCAGCGCCTGTGTGAAATGATCGGCGGCCAGGAGGCCTATAAAGCGGCATTTTTTACCTCGGGTGCCGAAGCGGTGGAGAACGCAGTAAAGATCGCCCGGGCCCACACCAACCGCTCGGCCGTGATTGCCTTTCGCGGCGGGTTCCATGGCCGGACCTTGCTCGGCACCACGCTGACCGGCATGAGCCAGCCGTATAAACAGAACTTCGGTCCGTTCGCCCCGGAGGTCTTCCACACGCCGTATCCGAATGCCTATCGCGGCGTCACCAGCGCGATGGCGCTCCAGGCCCTGGACGAACTGCTGGCCACCCAAGTGGCACCTGAGCGGGTCGCGGCGATCATCATCGAGCCGGTGCAAGGCGATGGCGGTTTCCTGTCGGCCCCCGCCGAGTTTTTGCAGGGCCTGCGCGCATTGACGCAAAAGCATGGCATTGTGTTGATTCTCGATGAAATCCAGACCGGTTTCGGTCGCACCGGTAAATGGTTCGGCTTCCAGCACGCCGGCATCCAGCCGGACCTGGTCACGGTCGCCAAGAGCCTCGCCGGTGGCTTGCCGCTGTCGGGCGTGGTTGGCAAGGCCGAGATCATGGACGCTCCACTGCCGGGTGGCCTGGGCGGTACTTACGGCGGTAATGCGCTGTCGTGCGCGGCGGCGCTGGCGGTGATCGAGGCGTACGAGCAAGAACAGCTGCTGGCCCGTGGTGAAGTCCTGGGTGAGCGCTTGCGCCAGGGCCTGCTGCATCTGCAAACCCGTTACCCGCAGATCGGCGACGTGCGCGGCAGCGGCTTCATGCTGGCGATCGAACTGATCAAGCATGACGACGCGCGCACCCCGGACGCCGACCTGAACCAACGCCTGATCGACGAAGCCCGGGCCGGTGGTTTGCTGGTGATCAAGTGCGGCGTGTACCGCAACGTCTTGCGCTTCCTGGCGCCGCTGGTCACCAGCGAGGCGCAGATCGACGAAGCGTTGCAGATTCTCGACGGCGCCTTGGCACGCGTCCTGGGCTGATGCCCGCGTTCATGACGTTTGCCGGGGCAGGCGTCAGTGGCGGTTAATGGAGCGTTGATCGATGGGACATCATCGGAGGCTTTACAGATGAGGCTGACTGAATATCGGGCGTTGTTGATCGACTGCGATGAGGTCCTGGTGGATCGGGACTCCGGCGTCTGGACGGCGTTGCAACCGTTGCTGGAAAACCATGGCGAGCCGTTGGACAAAGCACAGGTGCTCGCCGATTTTGACGAGGTACTGCAAGCCTTGTACCCGCGTTTCGGCGAATTGGGCTTCAGCGGCTTGCTGTGTTTCGCCCACCGTCAATTGGCCGAGCGCTGGAAGCTCAAGGTCAGTTGGGAGGAGGGCATGAGCTTCGCCCGCTCGGCTGCCGGTTGGACGCTGTTCGAGGATGCGCCGGGTGCGATGCTCTACCTGCGCAAGTTCTATCGGTTGTTGGTGCTGGGGGATCGCGATGCCGAGGACCGGGGCGTGTTGTGCGAGCGCCTGGGCATCGAGCCTGATGATTTTATTTCGCTGGCGAGCGAGCCGTTGCAGGATCACGATTGGTTGACGGCCAATGGCCTGAGCGCCGAGACGATTCTCCAGGTGACCCGTCCCGGCGCCCGCCCACGGTCGGTTGGGGCTGTCTGCTTGATCTGCCGTAACGACGACATGTCTCCCGCACCGTGCGCGGCGGACTACTGCATCAACAGTATGGCTGATCTGGTCGCTCAGCATCAGCTGTCCTTACGACGCTGATTTTGTTAGAAGATTGTCTTACAAACGGCAGGCAAGAGGTATGCGATGGAAGGTTTAGCGAAACTGGACCGGATCGACATCAGCATTTTGGTAGAGCTTCAAAAAGATGGCCGCATGACCAACGTCAGCCTGGCCGATGCCGTGGGCTTGTCCGCCAGCCCGTGCCTGCAACGGGTCAAACGACTGGAGTCGTTGGGGTACATTTCCAGCTACAAGGCCCATCTGAACCTGGCCAAGATTACCGACTCGGTGACGGTCTTCACCGAAGTCACCCTCAGCGACCACAAGCGTGAGGACTTCGCCAAGTTCGAATCCAACATCCGCCTGGTGGATGAAGTACTCGAATGCCACCTCATCAGCGGCGGCTACGACTACCTGGTGCGCTTCATGACCCGCAGCATCCAGGACTATCAGGACGTGATGGAAAGCCTGCTGGACAAGAACATCGGCATCTCCAAGTACTTCAGCTACATCGTCATCAAGTCACCGGTGCGCAAGGACGAGATTCCATTGCGTAAGTTGTTGCGGCATTGAACCCGAGATCCATCCTAGAACAACTGTGGGAGCGAGCTTGCTCGCGAAGGCGTCGGCAGATTCAGCATTGAGTCAGGCTGATCTACCGCCATCGCGAGCAAGCTCGCTCCCACAAGGGATCTGGGCTTTTATTCCTTGAGGAAGGTCAGCAGATCCTGATTGAGGCGATCCTTGTGCGTCTCGGTCAAGCCGTGCGGCGCGCCAGGGTAGACGATCAGTCGAGCGCCCTTGATCAGCGCCGCCGAGGCCCGGCCTGAAGCGTCGATAGGCACGATCTGGTCGTCATCGCCATGGATCACCAGTGTCGGCACATCGAACTTCTTCAAATCGCCGCGCAAGTCGGTCGCCGAGAATGCCGCGATCGAGTCATAGGTATTCTTGCTGCCGCCCTGCATGCCCTGCACCCAGAACGACTGGATCAGCCCTTGGGATGGTTTGGCGCCCTTGCGGTTGTAGCCGTAGAACGGGCCCGAGGCAATGTCCAGGTACAGCTGCGAGCGGTTCTCCAGGGATGCCTTGCGCAGGCCATCGAACACCTCGATAGGCAAGCCACCGGGGTTGGTGTCTGTCTTGAGCATCAACGGCGGAACAGAGGACACCAGCACGGCTTTCTTCACTCGAGCGGTGCCGTGACGGCCGATGTAGCGAGCCACTTCACCGCCCCCTGTCGAGAAGCCCACCAGCGTGACATTCTTCAGGTCCAGCGCTTCAATCACCGCCGCCAGGTCATCGGCGTAGTGATCCATGTCGTTGCCTTCCCAAGGCTGGCTGGAGCGACCGTGGCCGCGACGGTCATGAGCCACCACGCGATAACCCTTCGAGGCGAGGAACATCATCTGGCCTTCCCAACTGTCGGAGTCCAGTGGCCAGCCGTGGCTGAAGGTCACGACCTGACCATCGCGCGGGCCCCAGTCCTTGTAATACAGCTGCACGCCATCCTTGGTGGTGATGTAGCTGGCCGACTGGACCACGCTGCCGACAGCAGACGCACTGGCAGCGGCCTGGACAGGCGACGCGGCCTCGGCGCTGAGGGTGGCCAATGCCAGGGTGGCGACAGCGAGGGTGCGGTTGAATGTGTTCATCGTTTCTCTCTCCATAAGGTCGGTTTGATCTGCGGCGATCGTCATCGATCGCGTTGGTGGGCAGATTAGAGAGAGAGGTCGAGGACGAGAACGGCGCTGGCATCGATAGCAACTATGGGGAAATCGGATAGCTGCGTTTCGCTTTGGTTGCGGTGAACCAGTCATCAACCAAAAGAAGGCATCGGCCCCAGCGAGTGCAGGATCCACATGACTGCTGCCACAGCTACCAGCACCGCAACCACAATGCCGATCAGCACCCATTTCAGGATTTTCTGCCCTTTCGACGGCTGGGACCTTGGCGCGTGTGCCTCTACCGTGTGCCGAAATTCCCCGGCGCATCGCGGGCAAGCAGCGGTGTCGTAAGGGAGGAGGAACCCGCATTGTTCACAGTTTGTCATGTCGTCACTTCGAGGCTCAAAAGGGGGGGAGCCCTTTATGGGCTTGTAAAAGCGGACCGAAAGCGCGGGGCGTCGGTCGCTTAATATTTGTAGACGATGCCCAGCCTGCCCATGATCTCCAAGGCGTTGATCAGGCCCAGGCCGTTCATGGGCAGGCAGGCAAAAGCCTGGTATTCATCGAAGTGCGTGCCGATGGCCAACAACTTCAACTCGTGGGCCTCCAACTGGGCGTTGAAGTACTGCAGCACTGCGCGTTCCCGATCGTTGGCGCGATTGATGGCATCGATGGCTTTACGCTTAGGCGCAGGGATTTCAATGCCCAACTGTCGCAGCGGGGCGAGGGCATTGACGGCATCGATCCCGCAGGACGACCACTCCTTCCATTCGAACCCCGCCAACTGATTGGCTTCGGTGAGCGCTGACTCGACCTGCGTCCAGGCCCAATCCCATTGCCCGGTAGGCGCCGGCATGTTTTGAATGAGCGCCTGCGCGCGCGCCTCGTCGAACAGGCAATCAAACAGATCGGCCAGGGTATCGGCCAAATCGGGCTGCGGCCCTTGTCCCAGGGTGTCCAGGTCGTGGCTCAAGCGCTGCCACAGACTGCCCAGCTCGGCCCAGTCCTCGTCATCCATGTCGTCATCGATCACCTGGGCCTTATGGCCGCGCGAGTAGTTATCCAGCCGCGTCTTGCGCACGCGTACGCTGCCCTCGGCGAGATCGACCTCATAGCTGCGGTAATCCAGGTAGTTGGTCTGGAACACGATGCGGTCAGCAAACACCTCATGGGCGAGGCTTTCCTCAGCGTCGAAATACGCCGCGCCTTCGACGTTGCCATGGGCGGTGATGATGCGTTGAAACGACAGTGGGTCGATCGGATTCATGTGGGCTGGGTCACAGGGAGAAGGGCGAAAGGGAAGCGCCGCGTACGCTGGCCGATATCCGGTTCGCGCTGATCGTACACCAAGGCCTGGGGGCTGCTAAGGGGCGGAATGTGGACTGCATCAACTGTTGAGCATGTGTTTGGGTCTATGCTTACCTTGCCCCCTTGAATCAGGCCCGTCCATGCACAAACGCCGAACCATCCACCGGGAGAACATGTGAGACATTCGACACCGGCTGCAGCACTGCTTTGCCTATTGCTCGGCACGGTTGATGCCATGGCCGAGGAGTATCAAGTCGTCACCGAAGAGTGGGCACCGTACAACTATCAGGAAAACAATCAGCTCACCGGCATGACCACCGAGATCGTCCGGGCCATCATGGCACTCACCGGGGATGACTTCGAGCTGCTGTTGCAGCCGAGTATGCGAGCGAGCCAGATACTGAGGAACCGACCCAAGACCATCATGTACTCCATGTTTCGCACACCGGAGCGCGAGCCGTTGTACAAATGGGTCGGCCCGATCGTGGAAGAGTCCATCCACCCCTATCAACTGGCCAATACGCCCCCACTGGACACCTTGGAACAACTCCTGAACGCCCCCCAGATCACTACGCGCCACGCCGGCCTGGTGCCACAGAGGCTGCAGTCGCTGGGTTTCAACAACCTGGACAAAAGCGCCACCGAGAGCAAGCTGCTTTACCGCATGCTGCTCGCCGGACGCACCAACATCATCATCGGCGACACCGATGCGGGGGTGGCTTACTACAGCCGTCAGTTGAACATCGCGCCGGGCACCTTGCGACGGATCCCTATCGAGCTGTACCGCTCATCGCTGTACATCGCCTTCAGCCCTGACAGTGACGATGAAGTGGTGGCGGCGTGGGCCAGTGCGTTGGAGAAGTTGCGGCGTTCCGGGGAGTTGGAGCGGATTCAGCGGCGGTATGAGCGATAAAAGCGCGGAATCGGCTCAATACACTGCTGGTGACGCAGTGCAGGAAACCGCTCCGCGATCAACTCAACTGAAGCTGCGATGACGACGCATCAACGCGTATAGGGGCCTTGCAAGTTGACCTGATTGCCAAGGAACCAGCCAAACCAACTGGCGACACCGAGCCAGGGATCGGTCCGGGCCATGATGTCCATCAGGTTGACGTTCAGTGTGCCGGTGAGGTCCGTCATCATCGCCGACGTCGGATAGCTTTTGACGATATTGCTGTCGCTCCAGATGATCGCGAATTCGTAGTACGTCCCCTCGACATAGGTGCCCTCGGGCGCTCTGGGAATGGTGAGTGTCGAGTAAGCATCGTAGCCACTGCCGCTGAGCGGGTCGGGGCAGGCCCAGGCGATTGCCCAGAAGAGCGGCATCAGGTTCTGGTAGGCCTGCAACATCAGCCCGTTGGCCATGGCGGTGGCAGTGGAGCTGTCGCCGTCCGAGGTCGAGGAGCCCCCGTTATTGCCAGTGGGTATCGGCAGGTTGCCGTTGTCGGCGTAGTGGTAGAAATTTATCAGGCGCCCATGGTCGCTGGCGATGGTCGTGTAGAAGTTACCAAGGCTCTTGTTGCTCGTTTCGAAGGAATCGGCGACCTGCTCCCAGTATTGGCCGATGGTGATCGAGCTGGCTGACCCGTCGAGGGTGCTGGTGATCACGCGGATGACATCGGTCACCGCCACCACCGCAAGGTTGGCCCAGGGGGCGACGGCTTCGGGGAAAAACCACACCAGCGAATAACCGAGATCCTTGAGCAGTTGGCAGAAGTCCAGCAGTGCGCTGTCGTCGGTCTTGGCCTGCATGTTGGCGATCGCGCCGCTGATCAGGGTATTGGCCGTGCCCTGGGCCGTATTCAGGGTGCCTTGGGTGTAGGTGTAGAGCGATTGGAGCTGTTCGACAGCGCTCATCTCCTGCCAGACCGTATAGATGATCTGGAGCCAGTCGTCGGTGGCCACACCCGTCGGCGCAGCGGGGGCGGTGGGCGAAAAACTGTAGTTGCCACTGGCGTCGAATTGCAACCAGGTGGCGAGCTCGGTGGCGACAGTGTTCGGCGACCAGTCCGGGGACGCCACCGCAAGCGCGCGTGGGTCGAGTGGGTCGTTGGAGTTCGCCCCATTGATGATATTACCAAGCGCGACGCACAGCGCCGAGTAGGCATTGTTGAAATCAGGCCAGGCCACGGCGGGTTGGTCGACGATGGATTGCAGCAAGTCCATGGTCGGCTGTTGTGGTGCGAAGCAAATGACGACGTCGTGAGTGAAGATGGTGTACCAATCGTTTTCCACCGAGTATTTGGCAGAGCAGTAGCCAAAGGTCCCTGCGCCGCACACCCCCCCGTAGCGCATGGCCCAACGGTTGGCCGCGACGGCGAGGACACTCATGTTCGAATCCATCAGGTTCGGGCTGTTCAAGGGTTCGAGAATACCTGCGAGGATCTGATCCATCAGCGCAGCACGACCCGCCCTGAGCACTTGGACACCGGGGGTGTTGCTAAAGGCGTAGACCCCTCGGTAGTTCACGCCGCTCTCGACCACCATTTCCCAGCTCGGGATCCCGGCCGCGTAGGGATTACCGCTGGCGTCGATTTGCGTCTGGGCATAAGCGTGGGCGGCCGCGGCCCAGCGGCGCTCGTCAGGATCGCCGGTCTGGTTCGAGGTCAGCGTGAGGGGCGGCTGATTGCCGTAGGCGCTCGCCAGCGCGGCGTTGAGTTCGTCGTCGCTGGGCTGGAGCAGGGTGACTTGGGTACCCACCGGGAACAGAAATGCCCCTACGACGGGATTGCCGTTGTCATCGGAGCCCGTTTCCCACGACGGGATAGCGAAAATGTAAAGCGGGATGCCGTCGTCATCCAGCTGGCTCAGTGCCCAACGAAGAATGCCGTTTGCCCAGTAGCGGAAATCGATGAAGGAACCGGTCAGCGGGGGATTGATGTCCGAGAGCATCTGGAGCACATCACTCTGCAGAATGTTCTGCCAGACCACCGCCACGCCGGTACTTTCGATGCCGCCATTGGTGGGTGGCACGGTGGCAAAGGCAGGGGCGATGGCACTTTCCGTCTGTTCGGATTCGTCGAGATTGAACATGAGCGATATCCCTATCTGCGAGGCTATGGATTGTGGGTGTGATGCGCTTTGTGGGGGCTGCGAAGTGACGGTGTTACGGAGTCTAGTTTGGTATTTGTACTTGGCTAGGCGTCGCAGAACCTGGGGCAGATCACAGTTATCGAATTGTGATCGAGTCTCGATTTTTCTGGCATTAGAAGGGTAGGCCTGTTTCCAGACAGGTAGAGCGTCCGTTCAACCCGAAAAAGGGGGGCGTTCCGAGGCCCCCCTTTTTGTCTAGAAGCTGTACTTGGCGGTCAGCATCATATTGCGCGGGTTGCCATAGGCATCACCGCCATAGCTCACGGAGTTGGCGATGGTCGAGTAGTACCGGCGGTCGAAGATGTTGTTGGCGTTGACCTGCAAGTCCAGGTTCTGGCTGACCCGGTAGCCGGCCATCAGGTCGGTGATCGCGTAGCTGCCCTGTTCGAGGCGGTATTTGCTGCCATCAGCCAGCGGGATGTCGTTGTACAGGCGGCTCTGCCAGGAGACGTTGCCGCCCACACGCAGTTTTTCCAGCGGGCCCTGGAAGTGGTAGCTGGTGGTCAACTTGAACAGATGCTCCGGTGTGTCGGTGTCGAACTGCTTGTTTACGTTCTGTGGGTTGGCGGCATCCTTGATGGTGTGGGTGCGCGCGTAGGTGTAGCCACCGCCGACTTGCCAGTTTTCGGTCAAGGCGCCTTGCAGTTCGAAGTCGATACCCTGGCTGCGAATCTCGCCGGAGGCTTCATAGCAGGTTGCCTGTGGGCAGTTTGCTGTAAACAGTTGCACGGCGCGGTTTTCCTGGTCGACGCGGAACAGCGCCACGCTCGCATTCAGCGCGCCATCAAAATATTCACCCTTGATGCCAACCTCGTAGTTCTTGCCGACGATCGGCTTGACCGGGCTACCAGAAGTATCCTTGGAGCTCTGCGGCGTGAAGATATCGCTGTAGCTGACGTAGACCGAGTGATGCTCGTCCAAGTCGTAGATCAAGCCGGCGTAACGGGTGAGGTTACGGGTGACCTTATAGTCGCCTTCGCCATCGCGGTTATCGTAGTCGTACCAGTCCAGGCGCCCGCCGAGGATCAACTTCAACGGGTCGGCCAGGCTCAGGCGTGTGGTGAGGTAGACGCCATCTTGAGTGGTCACGTCGCGCTGGTTATCGGTGTGGACGAAGTCCGGTTTACCCGCATTGAACGGCCAGTTGGTGTCGTACGGGCTGTAATTGTGGATGGTCGTGTCGTTGATGCGCTTGCTGGCGCCCACCACCAGTTCATGGCTGCGTCCGAACGCCTCGAAGGGCCCGCTGGCGAAGGCGTCTACGCCGGCCTGGTTTTCATCGAAGTCGGCCTGGTAAACCGTGCGGGCCAGTGTGTTGTTGACCCAGCGCGATTGGTAAGAGCCGGAGAACAACGCGTTCTGTTCGGAGTAGTTGGCGTTGACCTGAAGGTTCCAGTCATTGGCCAGGCGATGACGGACCTCGGCGAATACGGTGTTGATCTCCTGATCCTTGTTCTCCCAATCCGTCCCCGGATTGTAGGAACGTGGCAGGTCCAGATGATGGCCGTCCTGGCCGATCATCGAAGAGCCCCAGAAGTAATTGGTCTTGTCCTTCTGATGGGAAAACCCCAGGGTCAGGGTGGTGTCTTCGCTCAAGTCCGCTTCGGTGACCGCATAGAACAGGCCATGATCCTCCTCGACATTGTCGATGAAGCTGTTGGCGTCCTGGTAAGAGGTCACTACCCGGCCGCGCAGCGTGCCACTGTCGTTGAGCGGGCTGGAGGCATCGACCTCGCCACGGTAGTCGTCCCAACTGCCGGCCGCACCGGTCAGGGTGACTTTCTGCTCGGCCAATGGCCGCTTGCGGATCAGGTTGATGGCGGCCGAAGGGTTGCCTGCGCCCGTCACCAGGCCAGTGGCACCGCGCACCACCTCGACCCGATCGAACATGGCCAAGTTAGGCTGGGCGCCAACGTTAACGCCGTCGTAGCCACTCGGGATGCCGTCATACATCAAGTTGTCGATTTCAAAACCGCGTGCCTTGTAGGTCTGCCGACCAGGGCCAGAGGAAAAGTCCAGGAACAAACCGGGTGTCGCCTTGACCACGTCGTTGATGTCGGTCATCACCTGGTCATCCATGCGCTGGCGCGTAATGACGGTGACGGCTTGTGGGGTTTCACGCATCGTCAGCGGGAGTTTGGTTGCGGTCGACATCGCGCCGGTGGTGTAGGACTCGGTGCCTTCCGTGGTGCTGCCCAGTTGGCCACTGCCGGAGACCTCGGTAGCGTCTAGTTCCAGGGTGGCGGGTGGGGTGGTGCTGTTGTCATCGGCGTAGGCGGGGGCCATGGAGATCATGCAGATGGCCATGGCCAGAAGATTGCGGGCAGGGGTGAAATGACGTGGCGGGGTGGCACAAGTCGACATGAATAGATCCTTGGATGCTAATGCTTGTGAGAGTAATTCGCATTAAATATCACAGGATTTATCTGGACGATAAAGCTTGTTGCGGTTGGATGCTGTCGACGCGCAGTAGGGGCACCTAAAGCGTCAGCGACAAACTGTCTGCCAGGTTCCTGGCCTGCTGAGTCGCGGCCTCACGCGCGTGCCTATCGACGTCTTCTCCCAGGATGGTTTTCTCCACAATCACCGAATGCACATCCGTGACGCCGATAAATTTCAGCCAGGCTTCCACGTAGGGTTTCTGGAAGTCGAAGCGCTCCGCCGGTGTGATCGACTGCGCCGAAAAATCCAGGCCGCGGGCGTACATCACCACGGCGAGTTTATTGTGCAGCATGCCTTCCAGACCGCGTTGCGGGTCAACGCTGAACAGGATGTCTTTCTGCGATACCAGGTCGATGAAGTGCTTGAGTTTGTACGGGATGCTGAAGTTCCACAGCGGTACGGACATCACGAGTACATCCGCACGGTGCAGGTGACTTGCCAACACTTCTAACGTGTTCCAGGCCTCTTGTTGTGCAGCGGTCAACGGCGTGCCATTGAGCCCGGCGTACTTGGCCTCCATGGCCAGGTCATCGAATTCCGGCAGGGCCATGTTCCAGAGGTCGAGGGTGATGATTTCGGTGTCCGGGGTGTTTGCTTGATAACGCGCAATGAAGCTGCGCGCGACTTCAAGGGAGGCCGAGCGCTGCTTGCGTGGGGAACACTGGATATGGAGAAGAGTCGTCATGACACACCTTGAATGAGGGGAAGGCAGGGCAGGTGGGAGCATTGCAACATAGTTGTAATTGAAATATAAATCGTAAATTAAAGCTCAATTGATCACGTATAAAACTATGTTCGATGCTCTGCTGCTCAAGACATTGGTCACGGTCGTCGATGAAGACGGCTTCAGCCGCGCCGCCCAGAAGCTGCACCTGACGCAGTCTGCGGTCAGTGGCCACGTGCGGCGATTGGAAGAACAGATTGGTAAACCCCTCTTGACGCGCACCACCCGTTCCCAGCAACTGACGGCCGATGGCGAGCGCCTGGTCTCTTACGCGCGCACGATCCTCGCGCTGAACCGTGATGCCTGGACAGACCTGACGCGCACGCCGTTTCACGGACGGCTGCGGATCGGAGTGTCCGAAGATTTTGTCGAGGCTCGATTACTGCGCACTGTTCAGGATTTCGCCGCGCAGTACCCCGGAATGGAGATCGAGGTGCAGGTGAACATTCCGGGGACGTTACTGGCGCAGATGAAGCAAGGGCATCTGGAGGTGGTCATCGGTTCGCTGTGCGAAACCAGCGAAGCGGGGGTGTTGCTATGGCAAGAGCCGCTGGTGTGGGCCTGGTCGGCGCAACCCGTCGCCCGATTACCCACGCCGTTGCCGCTGGCCCTGTTCCCCGAGCCGTGCCCTTATCGCGAGGCCGCGCTGACAAGGCTGGCGCAGGCGGGGATCGCCCAACGCACAGTGATGTTGTGCAGCAGCACGGCCGGGTTACGGGCGTCGGCCTTGGCAGGCTTCGCGGTAGCGCCCATGCCACTGAGTCAGTTGGGGCAAGGATTGGCGGTCATTGGGGTAGAACATGGGTTGCCGGATTTGCCGGATGCCCAATGTCGGCTGTTCACCTCGCCCGATGCGGATCAGACGATTGTGGCAGCGGTCACTCAGCTCATGGTGGAGTATTGCGCCAAGCGCAGGGCTTGATTGTCATTTCAAGGGGCTGCTTGAGCGTCTTGGTAGCGATCTCAATGGCGACTAACAGCCCCCCTCACATATTCGTCACACCACCACAGCTGCAACCGTTCTGGAACGCCAGGCAAAAGCCAACACCATCAGCAGCCCCAACCCCGCCATTGCCGCCCCGGCCAGGGAAATCGCCGGATACCCCAACCCCGCATCGATCACCGCACCCCCGAGCGCCGCACCAATCGCGTTGCCGAGGTTGAAGGCGCCGATGTTCACCGCCGAGGCCAGGTTGGGTGCGTCCTTGGCCGCTTCCATGACGCGCATCTGCAGCGGCGGCACCAGGGCGAAGCTGGCGATACCCCATATCAGGATCGCAACGGCGGCCGGCAGCGGCCAACGCATCAGTACGGTGAACGCCAGCAAGACAAGAATCAGCACGCTCAGCGAAACGATCAGGGTGCGATCTATCGAGCGGTCGGCGGCCTTGCCACCCCACATGTTGCCCAGCGTCAACCCCACACCGAACAGCACCAGCATGGCCGTGATGTAGGCGGTGGACGCGTGGGTCTCGCTGCTGAGGATCGGCGCGATGTAGGTGAAGACGGTAAACATGGCACCCGAGCCTACGACGGTCAGGGCCAACGCCCCCAGCACCGGGCCACGGCCCAGTACCCGAATTTCGGCCAGTACACCGGCGCCTTGCGGCGCCGGCAGGTTGGGCAGGGCGAACCACAACGCGGCCATGGTCGCTACGCCGAGGCCGGTAATACCCCAGAAAGCGGTGCGCCAGCCGAACAGTTCGCCAAACCAGGCGGCCAGCGGCACACCGCCGATGGTCGCCAGGGTCAGGCCCATGAACATGGCCGCGACCGCCCCGGCACGCTTCTCTGGGGCGACCACGCTGGCGGCGACGATCGAGCCAACGCCAAAGAACGCACCGTGGTTCAGTGAGGTCACCACCCTGGCGACCATGAGGCTGTAGTAATCGGTAGCCAAGGCTGACATCAGATTACCCAGGGTGAAAATCGCCATGAGCCCGATCAGCAGATAGCGCCGGGGAATCCTGCCGGTGGTCAGGGTCATCAGCGGCGCGCCAAGCAGAACGCCCAGGGCGTAAGCACTGACCAACAGACCCACAGCGGGAATGGAAACGCCGAGATCCGCGGCGATGCCCGGCAACATGCCCATGGGGGCAAACTCGGTAACGCCGATGCCAAAGGCACCAATGGCGAGTGCGACAAGTGGTGGATTGATACGCATGGAAGGCTCCTTATCTATGCCGCAAATGCTACGATCCAACTTTTTCAGGCGGTAGATAGCATTTTTGGCAATCACCTTTGCGTAAGAGGCACAAATGGACTTTAACGGCAGGTCCGGTGAAATGAGCGTGTTCGCCACCGTGGCGCAAGAAGGCAGCCTTTCAGCCGCCGCGCGTGCACTGGGGCTGACACCCTCGGCGGTCAGTCGGATCATCGCGCGTACCGAACAACGCCTTGGCACCCGCCTGCTGCTGCGCACCACCCGAGCGATCACCTTCACCGCCGAGGGCGAGGCGTTCCTGCGCGGCGCCCGGCGAATCCTGGCCGACATGGCCGAGGTCGAAGAAGCCATCGCCGACCAGGGCGTACCCAGGGGCCGCTTGCGGGTCAGCGCCGCCCTTGGCCATGGGCGGCTGGCCATCGTTCCCTTGGTGGCGGCGTTCAGCGCCCGCTACCCGAACATCGTCGTCGACCTTACCCTCGGCGACGAAGTGGTCGACATCCTCGGCGGCCAGGCCGACGTGGCGGTACGCTTTGGTCATCTGCCCGACAGCCCGCTGACCGCGCGCAGGATCGGCGACACCGGTCAGGTAGTGGTGGCATCGCCCGACTATCTGCGGCGCCACGGCACCCCCGAGGAACCGGAAGACCTGCTCCGGCACAACTGCCTACGCTTCAACTTCCGGCGTGCCGAACCCAACTGGCCGTTCATCCGCGACGGACGAGAGTTCTCCCTGAAGGTCAGCGGCAACATCGAATGCAGCAGCGGTGAAGCGCTGGCACAACTTGCGCGAGTAGGGGCCGGCATTGCGCGCATCGGCGAGTTCACCGTGAGCGAGGACCTGCAGCGCGGTGATCTGGTACCGCTGCTGGAAGCCTGGAACCCCGGCGATCGGGAACCGATTCATGCGGTGTTCGTAGGGGGCTCGGCAATGCCGGCGCGGGTGCGGTTGTTTGTGGATTTTTTGCTGGAGCATCACCGGATGTAAGCGGTGGACCGCTGCTAGGTTGTAGATTACCCAAACGTTGTCTCAGTCTCGCCGCTACAGGGCACGTAGACTTGTCTGTCGAAAAAATCGTATCCGTTCAGCGGTGTCCTCTCATCCGTCCTGAGAAGCTATGCTGCCTGTCCTTTGGGCGAGCCGGCGAAACAGAGTGACCCGTCTTCTCACCTGCTACACCGGAGCACGCTAGCCTAGGTCAGATTCAACCCGCCGTCCGAGAGGAGTATCTCGCCGGTCAAGTAGTCCGACTCGACCAGCATTACAACAGCTTTTGCGATGTCGTCTGGGCTCGCGGCCCTGCGCATAGGTGCGCGAGTTCGCCACAACTCTTGGGCCTCTGTCCACTCTGCGGTCAGAGGTGTGTCGACCAAGCCAGGCGCCACAGCGTTTACGCGAATTTCTGGCCCCAGCGATACCGCGAGCAAGCGGGTCATGTGATTAAGCGCAGCTTTGCTTACCGCATAGGGAATCGATGCGCCCTTAGGACGGATGCCGGCATGGGAACTGATGTTTACGACGCAACCTGCTCGACGGTAACGGGCGGCATCGCGCAATGCCGACTCGGCCAATGCGACCAGGTGGAACGGCGCCACGACATTAACCTCGTTAAGTTCGTGCCACACCGTCGAGTTGGCCGCGGCAAGGTCGCTGTGCGGAATGACTCTGCTAATACCTGCGTTATTGACCAATACGTCGAGCTGCCCCCACGCGGCGATCGCCTCGTTAATAAGCCTGACCCTGTCAGCTTCGAAAGCAAGATCAGCTTGCACGTAAATAGCCTGCTTCATTTCGGCAACCATAGCGCGTCCCGTATCTGCAGAGTTTCGCGAATGGAGCACCACCGCATAGCCTGCTCGGCTTAGTACACGTGCAATGGCTGCGCCGATACCGGAAGTGGATCCTGTAACCAACGCGACGCGTAATACGTTATCGATTGTCGGAATGGGTTTCATATGGATATCTCGAATGGGTTGCCTGTAGAAATCCAGCTTTCGGAAAATGCGACTGAAGCAGAACGACTAGGAATTTCATAACCTGGCCAACGGTGGAGACGACGCCCATGAAACATTTGCTCTGTTGCTACGAGACCCTGACAGTAACGAAGTCATTGGCGGACTGTACGGCAAGGTCTCTTATCGATGGCTGCTCATCGATCTTGTCAGCGTTCCCGAGTCGATGCGTGGTCAGGGTATTGGTGAACGGCTAATGCGCATGGCCGAAGAAGTCGCGCAGAAAAAGCACTGCACCGGTATCTGGCTGGAGACCTTCAGCTTTCAGGCCCCCGGGTTCTATCAAAAACTTGGCTACTCCGAATTCGTGCCCAAAGTCTGAAGTCGAAGCCGGTGTGAGATGAGTTTACGGCGTATAAGCCGCGGACCGACCAGATACATGCGCTTCGCTCAGGGGGCAGACAGAGGAGTACCTTTCGCCGGATTATGCTCCCATGGTGGAAAAGGCGACCAAGCCTCCACAAGTTTATCGATGAAGAGTCGAATTTTTGGAGAGAGGTGCCGCTTGCTAGGGTAGATCACCCGAATAGGCTCTGCGGCCTCTGCATATCCTGCGAGCAATTGAACGAGTTTGCCGCTTCTCAAATCGTCGTTAACCACGTAGGAAGGAAGAGTCGCGATACCCAGGCCTGCGACAGCTGACTGGTGCAATGACTCAGCACTGTCCATCTGTAGCCTTCCACCATGAGTAACTGGCAAAGAGCGACCGTTCACTCGAAAATTCCAGGGAAGCAGTCTCCCGCCGCTCACGAAATGCAGGCACTGATGCTCGAAGAGATCTTCGGGCGTTTTTGGGGGGGCATGCTCAGCCAGATACTTGGGTGAAGCGCAGGTAATCATTTGTTGGTAGGCCACGGTGCGCGTGAGCAACCGAGAGTCTTCCTTGGGAGGCCCGATGCGCACGGCCAAGTCAAATCCCTCATCAATCAGGTCGACCAGCCTGTCGGAAAAGGTGATATCCACGCTCAAGGATGGCCAATCCTTCAGACAGCACTCAATGTGCTGAAGGACATGAAGTCTGCCCAACGCAACTGGCAGGCTCATCCGCAGTCGTCCACTGGGTGTCGAACGACGAAACGCAAGGGCATCCTCCACATCGTCCAGATCCTGAAGAACGCCCACGCAGCGCTCATAAAGAACCTGGCCGTCATCCGTCATGCTCAAACTACGGGTGGTGCGATTCAGCAAACGTACCTGTAATCGAGCCTCAAGCCTGACTATGGACTTCCCCACTGCCGAGCGAGTAAGGCCAAGTTGCTTGGCCGCCGCAGTGAAGCTCCCAGCGTTTACCGAGCTTACAAACGCTGCAATATCGTTCAGGTTATGGAGTTCCATGGGACCTCTGGACGTCAACGTTCGGGCGGCTTAGCACCCGGCTATGGGGAACCCTATTCCCCAATCATGAGCATAATATCTCAATTAGCCATTCCGTTGCCCAGCGATCAATTGAGGTCATTATGAACATTAAAGTGCAAGCAGCCGTCCAAACCTGGGCTAACAGCCTTAGCGATCTGGTACCCGTTCTCAAGGGAATCGATACCACCACAAAGATGAGCGACATCCGCGACTCCTACGCAAAAATGCTCGCGCAAAATCCAGCGCCTGCTGGCGTCAAATTTGAAGCAGTCGACATGGGTGGAGTGCCAGGCACACTGGTCACTCCGGACGAGATCAAAAGCGACGCAGTAGTGATGTACATCCACGGCGGTGCTTACATTGTTGGGCGTCCAGACGGCTATCACGGCATCGGCGGCAACTACGCAAAGATGCTCGGTGCTCGTGTGTACATGCCGGACTACCGCCTTGCCCCTGAACACAAGTTCCCAGCCTCTATTGACGACACATTGCGCGCCTACGAGTGGTTGCTTGAGCAGAAAATCCCGGCTAACAAGATTGCATTCTCTGGCGAGTCAGCTGGCGGCGCGATGGTTGTCAGCGTGATGGTGGCGGCCAAATCCAAAGGACTTCCATTGCCTGCGGTTGGCTCTTCCATTTCGCCATGGGCAAACCTTGAACACACCGGTGCTTCCATGAGCAATCGTGAAGGTTTGGATCCTCTGAACTCCAAGCCTGTCCTGGATATTCTGGCCAGGGCGTTCTTGGGCGACACATTGGCCAATCATCCTCTGGCCTCTCCTGTGTTCGCGGACGTCACGGGACTTCCGCCAATTCTGGTGCAGATCGGCGAGAACGAGCTGATGTTGAGTGACGCGATGCATCTTGCAACTCATTTGGCTGATAACCGCGTTCGCGTCAACCTGGAAGTATGGCCTGCGATGTTCCATGCCTGGCACTTCTACGCCACCATGCTGCCAGAAGGTCAGCAGGCAATGGAGAGTTCCGTGCGCTTCATTGAGGTTGGCCTGGCCGACGCTAATCGCTAAAACGTAAACCGACCGCGGCAGTTTCCGACTGTCGCGGTTCACCCCTTGGCATTCAAACAACGGGACTCATCCTGGATGGGTACGCACCTGCGTCGACGACGAGGCCAAAACTGGTTTTGTCCGGCACTAAGGTTGATTGCATCGAGATAGACATTCTTGACGGTCCACATCCTCTTTCTGAGAAGTTGTTTCCTGAGCAGCTCAACATATACGCACGTTAACTTAGCTAAACGAACCATTACAGCGGTGTCAGCTTTTGGCCGAAAGCAACCCGTTACTCCGGGCGTAGCTGACTTCCAGTTTGCAAGATGACCTGTCCGGATGTCCTCTCGGGTGCTGTCGAGAATGAGTCCACAGCAGTGGGTCATCGATGGCTCGCAGGCGCGTTGGTCGTGTGTACCTTGGCCAGGCGCAAGCGCCAGTCGCCGCCATGCCGGAGGCGGCATTCTTCTTCGGAGTCGAAACTGACGCAGCGGGCCATGTGGGGGACGTGTACGCCGGCGTCGTTCAGGGCGGCGGTGGTCAGCTCACGCATGCGTTTGTCTGCCCCCGTTGAGAGGGCGTGTTCCTGGCTGGCGCGGCTGTCGAAAATCCAGATCACGCGCAAGCTTTGGGGAAAGGCGCGATAGTCGACGGTGTGGGTCAGCCAGGCGAAGCCCGGGATTTCAGTTTTGGCGGCTTCACAGGCTTCGGTCAGGGTGGCGATGAGACGACGCTCAATACGGGCGTCGTCACGTGAGGTGGATGGCATAAAAGGCTCCAGGCGGGGTATTCAATGGCTTAGGTGTCAGCCCCTCAACGTGGGCTTTGTTGAATCGAGAGGCGTAATCGTTGCCACTCATTCCAGCAATCCTCGGCAACGATATCCGCATAGCCCCGCTCTTTTTCCATCGCCAGCGCGGTGGCAAAGGTGACTGCAATGCAGGTGGCTTGGTCTCGGATGTTGCAGACTTCGAGTTCGGTGAGTGGAGCGCCTTTTTTTGACTCGGCTGCTGTGAGTACAGCTGCAAGGGCGGGTACGAAAACCAGGCATAGGGGATCGGAGGACATTAGCTTCTTCCTTGGAGTGAATTGGACATTATTAACGGGACACGGGGGCAGGGGGGCGTCGTCATCGTTTCATGGGCCGGTCCATTTATTTCTGCGCGCCGGTTGTTTCCAACGTCGAAGCAATAAGGTCGCGCAGCCACATATGGGCAGGATCGCGATGCAGTCGCTCGGGCCATAACATCAGCATTTCAAACCCGGGAATGGCCAGCGGAGGTGCCTGGACGTGAAGCGCTGGCTCATGTTTCACCAGCCTTTGCGGCACCACCGCAACCAAATCGCTGTGCACCAATGCTGAGACCAGCGAGTTGAAATTGGACACGGACAATACTACTCGCCGTTCAAGACCTTCAGCTGCCAGCGCGTGGTCGGTACTGCCAACGAAGCCGGCGCCATCGGGTGACATGACCGCATGTTCAAGCGCGCAGAACGCTTTGAGCGACAGCTTGGTTGCCAGCGCGGGATGGCCGCGCCGCGCCGCCAGCACATAGCGTTCGTGAATCAAGGAACGCTGACGCAACTTGGGCGGCGCTTCATCGCGGGTGTGCAGCGCCAGATCGATTAGGCCGTTTTCCAGATCCTTGGCATAGTCGCCAGTCGGTTTATTCACAAGCGCCAACCGCGTGTACGGCGCCAGGCGCCTGAGCCGCGAGAGCGACGGCCAGATCAAGGCAGTCGTCGCATAATCACTGGCAGCGATCTTCCACGTTTGATGGGACCGTCCGGGTTCAAAAGCGGCAACAGGACTCAGTGCGCTTTCCAGCGCGGCCAACGCGTCACGCAGGGGGCCCTGCAATTCGCGAGCTCGCTCGGTGGGCGACATCCCTCGGGGGCCAGGCAGCAAAAGCGGATCATCAAGAAGATCTCTCAGCCTGCCCAGTTGCAGGCTGACGGTCGGTTGCGCGAGATTGAGCAAGCGCGCTGCCCGCGTCACATTCTGCTCGGCCAGCAAGGCATCCAATGTGACCAGCAAATTAAGATCCAGACGGCGCAAGCTATTGTGCATGCAAATACCATGTGTTTCGGGAATTCATTTCTATCATAGCGGATGCATGCTTACGCTGAGGGACACATTCAACGCGGAGCCCCTCATGAAAATACTGCTGATCTACGCCCACCCCGAACCTCGTTCGCTCAATGGCGCGCTCAAGGATTTTGCGATCACTCACCTGGAAACAGCAGGCCACGAAGTCGAAGTCTCAGATCTCTACGGCATGCGGTGGAAAGCATCCCTCGATCCGGACGACGCCCCAGGGTACGACGCAGAAACGCCTTTCAACCCGGCGCTTGAATCCCAGCGTGTATTTGCCGCTGACAACCAACCGGCGGACATCCAGGCAGAGCAGGCGAAATTGCTCTGGGCCGATGCCGTCATCTTTCAATTTCCGCTGTGGTGGTTCTCGATGCCCGCGATTCTCAAGGGCTGGATCGAACGCGTCTACGCTTACGGGTTTGCCTATGGTGTCGGCGAACATAGCGAAAGCCACTGGGGCGATCGCTACGGCGAAGGCAGCATGACAGGCAAGCGCGCCATGTTGGTGGTCACAATGGGCGGTTGGGAATCCCACTACAGTGGCCGAGGGGTGAACGGCGCGTTGGATGACCTGCTATTTCCTATCCAGCATGGGGTGCTTTTCTATCCTGGCTTCACGGTCCTGCCGGCCTTCCCAATCTACAAGACCAGCAAGATGGACGCCGCCCGCTTCCAATCCATTTGCACGGCTTATGCCGCTCGCTTGGATAGGCTCTTCAGTGATCAACCCTTGCCATTTCGTCGCCAGAATCACGGCGATTACGAAATCCCGGCGTTGACGCTTAAGCCGCATCTTGCATCGGGTCGTTGTGATCTTGGTATTCATATCAGTGACGGTGGGAGCGTTTAAGGTAAAACGCGTATTGGAGGCTTGAGCCCAAGGGGGCTGGTAGTCGGGTCGTGTGCCTCAGGATTGATCATTCTTGGATGTCAGTAATGACGGTCCCGGTGATGCTCAGGGCGAACCCTTCTCCGAAGACCATGGCCCCCGTCTAAGAGCGAGAGATTATCTTCCGCGTACTCCAAGGCTCCCATGGCTGGATGTTGCGAGACATCGCGGCGCCGGATACCGCGATGACCCGAATCAACCTGGCAATCCAATGGATCCGCCGCGACTTCGCCGAGCCCATTGGTGTTGAGCGATTGGCGCAACGCGCTTCAATGAGCGTCTCGGCATTCCATCGTCACTTCAAGGCGGTCACCAACCTGAGCCCCTTGCAGTACCAGAAGCGGGTTTGCCTGCTCCAGGCCAGAACCCTGATGGTGGCGAATGTCAAAAGCGTCATGGCGGCTGCCTTCGAAGTGGGTTACGAGAGAGCAACGCAATTCAGCCGGGATTATGCGCGGGTGTTTGGACTTCCGCCTGGACAGGATGCCGGGAGGGTACTTGGCAATATGAAGGCGGTTAGAGGCTAGTTGGTTGGCGGGTTGATGGGGGATAGGGGATTTCCTTGGTCGGTGGTTTTCGGCCGGAAGCAGTCATTCTGCCCGATAGCTAGATTTTCTCGCTTTCCGTCCCCCTTTCCCCAAGCGCGTCGATGTAAGCCAGTCCGACAACGAGCAAGCGTTGGCCGTGCGGAAAACAAATCAATGTTCTGATGGCTGTTTGCCTTTACCCACACGGTCGGTCCGGTTAATGTGGGGAAGACACAGGCCATACCTACGTGCGGTGCTGCCCTTACCGCGCCGCGATTTTGCACGGGGCTAGGCTGGCTCGCCACGGAGTAGGTATGGAATTGGACTGGAAAGCGCTATTAGATGAGCTGTGGAGCTACGCCGTTTCGGATCCAAAAGAGCTGGAGGCGAAGATTCGCACATGCCTTAAAGGGCACTCCTTCGAAGGTTTACTCCAGGCCATTTCGCTTCTGATTACGCAAGGGCAGCACGCCACTGCCAAGGCGCTTCTTACCGAATTCTTGAAAAGTCATCAGTCAGCGGATGATATCCAGCGCAGGCTTGAACTGATTCTCCACTTCAAAAAACATCGCGCACCGCAAATGCTCTCGATCAAGAGCAAGCAACGCAGCAAAGAGCAGCTCATCAAAGACGTAAACGACCTTGTCGCGTCTGGCAAGTTGCAGGCAGCCGAGTCGCTCCTCCTAGAAGCTATTGATGCGTTTGAAGAGCCTGAATCTCTAAATCTGCTAAGCCGAGTGTACATGCTGCAAAGCCGACCCGTAGATGGGGCAAAGGTCATGCAGCGTGCTCTCGTCCTCAGACGCCAACATCAAGCTTTTGTTGAGATTGAGCCTGAAGAGCTGACAGACGATCTGCCAACAGACATTGATCTAAAATTTCTCAATGATTCAGCTGAGCATCTGACACCGCTAGGAAACCCAGCAGCTCCGAAAAATAAGGCGCTGCCCGAGACAGCCGATGATTCGTTTACCTTCATTCAGAATGCGGCTTCTCAATATCCCTCGTTAAAAACTGACGGCTGGTGGGTGGAACAATCAGAATCGGTGCAATCTGAAGCTTCAGGATTTCCAGATGAACCTGAGGTCGATGATGCATCTGATATGGCTCCTGCTGCCACAGACCACTACTCCGATGAGCATGCGATAGGGGATGAGAACACCCAATCCGCCTCAACAAAAACCATTCTCAAGCTTGCTCAACCACGGAAGGAGACGGAGTCTGAAGAAGGGTTATCCAAAGTCAAGATACTCAACAAATCGGGGCGTTCAATAAGTTCTTTTCAACCAACAGATTTGAGCGATCCAGACCTACTGGATTCTGATGCGTTTCAATTGCGACCAGCGATATTGTCAGTACTGGAGGTTCCTGCTTTCACCTCACAAGCTCACGACGAAATATCTGGTGAGAACGATGAGGATGAGGATGTCGAATACCTCCCGCTCACCGACCTAGAGCTAAACACCCCGACTTTACCCCTACCAAACTTTGGGCTTGAAGATCAGGAAGATCACATCGACTTCGATCATGATCTGCAGGATTTATCGATCTTCGAACCTGAGGCTGAGCAGGAAGAAAATACTCATGGTGTTGTAGACGATTTCCGTGCTCTTGAAGACGATTATGCGGCTTACGCTTTTGACCCGGATGAAGTCTTTGACGGCGACGAGGTGCAGGCTAACGAGTCCGACGATGGGCCTGCTGACAAACTTTCACGCGAAGACCGCGCACTCCAAAAAGCCGCTGAATTAATTGGAAAGGCCAATTGGCCGCTCAGCACGCTGCCTCTGATCCAACAAATTTTCGTTATGAGTGGATGGGCGCAGACCCGACTGGCCCTTGAGAGAGAAATTGAAAAAGGACTCACCCCTGACGAATTGATCCTCGCTGCCCATATCAAAGTGATCTGGTCTGAAAATGATATTTACTGGATCTCATTTGATAAAACCGGTAGCAGTCGACTGTCCCACTACGTACTGTCCTGGCCAACAGCCTTGTTGATTGTCCGTTCCTTTGAATCTCTGCCACAGGTTGAAGAAGTCGAAGTCTTCCTCGTAAGTCTTTTTACATCGTGGTACGAGAACCCCACTCTGCGTCGCGCATTTAAAGCGTTTGCCCGATATCTGTGGTTCAGGTTTGCCAATTTGGAAGGTTGCTTGCCTGCTAACCAGCCCTTTGATTTCTGTGATCCCCACGAGCTCCCTGCTGAGGAATACAGCGATCTGGGGCTGTGCGACACACTGGAGTTTGAAAAAACAGAGATCCTTAGAGCCTATGGCGTATTTCAAACCAAGCACCCACAGGAGCCCGGTTGCTACTTCAGTGACAAGCCACCAGATGAAGAAACACCTTCGCTCAATGCCGAAAAGCGCTCAAGTAAAGAGACTAATGTCGCGGAGATACCTAGCGACATTGAGGCCGAGGAAGAGAGCTTTGACAGCGAGGCAGATAAAGCACCGTCTCAATGGGCAGCAGCGCCACTAGCATCTGCCTTACAGTTACAAAACACCGACCAACCTCCGCCAAGCATTGAGCTGTAAGGATAAAGGATTAGCCTATGAAGCCTTTCAGATTTACCCACGTTTCAGGCTGCTGGGTCAGCCAAATATTACCTGGTGGCCAGAATGAACGTCGGGGCATCGTCAAAATGGCCATTGCCAAAGAGGCCGAGAATCAGCTTCAGGTTCACTGGTTCAGTCCTGAGAGGATGCTGTCGTATGTCGATGCATCTGCCGTGCGCTCAGGCTTTCAAAATGGCATGGACGTGGTCGACGAAACCCCTGGTAGTGGAGTTCGCTCGCTGGGGCACGGCATCATCATGCAGCAGCGTACTTTGGCAGGCAGCGAGCAGGTACTGGTCGATTTTCCTGAACGTGGTGAGCGCCATTGGCTGCCCTATCAATATCTGCGTCAGGTGAAAGGTGTTAAACATCGTTTTGTCACCGCCAGCAAAGGTGAAGCACACGATGCTGAGCGTATGCGGCTGCGCATGCTTGCCCATGCCATAAAAGTTTGGAATGAAAACACCGGTGCCCTTTCCCATCTGGAAATTGAGCCACTGCCTCACCAGATTCACCTAGTGCACCATATCCTCGCCTCCGGTAACTTCAACTGGTTGATTGCGGACGATGTGGGTTTGGGTAAGACCATCGAGACCGGCATGCTGTTGCATGCACTTCGGCAACGAGACCTAGTCAAACGTATCCTACTGATCACGCCCGCGGGCCTGACCAAACAGTGGCAGGAAGAGCTGTATCACAAGTTCAAGATTGAAGACTTCGAGATCTATGGCGAGGATTTTTTCATCAATGAACCCCGCCAATGGAAGATGCACGACTGTGTCATCGGATCCATGGATCGGCTTAAGCAAGAAAATCACTTGGAAAGCTTGCTACAGGCGGAGCCTTGGGATCTGGTGATTTTTGACGAAGGGCACCGACTCAGCCGCCGCCAGTATGGACAAAAGCTAGAGAGCTCTGAGCGTTATGATTTAGCCAAGAGCTTACGCAGCCAAACCAAGCACATGCTGCTGCTGAGTGCCACTCCTCACCAGGGCATGCAGGACAAGTTCGTGGCACTGCTAGAGCTACTGCGTCCTGAGCGCCGTACCGAACTGATGGCACTCAACTTGAAGCCTGAAATTCTGCACGATATGGTGTTTCGAAACCATAAAGCCGACGTAACCGACGCAGAAGGGAACTTCATCTTCCAAGGCAAGATCACCAAGGTTTTGAAGGTGCCCAGCAGCCTCGAGTCCGTCGAGTTCGATAAAACGCTTCAGGACTATCTGCGCAAAGGCTACGCCGCTGGTGAGTCGTTAGGCCGTACAGGCAACGCCATTGGTTTTGTCATGACGGTTTATCGAAAACTAGCGGCCTCCAGCGCAGCAGCCATTCATCGAGCCCTGTGTAATCGTCTTCAGCGCTTACTCGACGATCAAGCAAACGGTAGTTCCACAGACGAGCCCAGCGATGAGCGCTACCTCGGTGAGTGGGAAGAACAGTTCACCAGCGATGCACGTGAGTTCTTCGCCGGTGAAATCCAGTTGCTGAAAGACCTCATTGAAGAGGCCGCTGTACTGAAGGCCAGCGACCTCAAACTAAAGCGGTTCATTGACGAAGTCATCGGGAAAATTCACGCAGCCAATCCTGACGAGAAAGTGCTGATTTTTACCGAATATCGCACCACTCAGAACTACCTGCGGGATGCCTTGGCTGAGTATTATGGCCGCGATCAGGTCGAGCTAATCAATGGCTCCATGCAACATGCTGAACGAGGTGACGCCATTAAACGCTTTGAGGAGCAAGGGCGCTTTCTGATCTCAACTGAGGCCGGTGGAGAAGGCATCAACCTCCAGAGCAAGTGCCACATCATGGTGAACTATGACTTGCCTTGGAACCCCATGCGTCTCGTACAGCGCATTGGCCGCCTGTATCGCTATGGTCAGAAAAAGAAGGTTGTCGTGTTCAACATCCAGCAAACCGACAGCCTAGATCAAAATATCGTCGACCTGATGTATGAACGAATCGACAGTGTGGTGACGGACCTCGCCGAGGTCCAGCAGCATGAATTCAATGATGGTTTGAAAGACGAAATCCTCGGTCAACTGGCCGAGTTGATTGATGTAGAAGACATCCTGCAACAAGCGACTAAGCTCGGCATTGACCGAACCCGAGAGCGTATCGATGAAGCGTTAAAGCAGGCCCGTACTGCTGCCGTCAAGCAACGGGAACTGTTTGTCCATGCCGCCACCAGCAATCCAAATGAGCTACGCGACGAGCTAGAAATCACTGCCGAGCACCTCTACAGCTTTGTGGTGGGGATGTTCGAGCAATTGGGTATAGAGGTAGCGGAACGTAGCCATAAAGAGCGGCTTTTGCGTATTCGATTATCCGAGCAGGTAATGCGCGACATGGGACTCTCCCCAGAAGCCTCACAACGTATGGACGTGACCTTGGATCGCTTGTTGGCTGCAAACCGGCCCGACACTCACATGCTCGACCTCAGTTCCAAACTGATGCAGTACCTGCTGGGTAAAGCCTGTGAATACGACTTTGGAGGTTTGAGTGCGATGCTCAAAGCACCAGAATTAGAAGGGGAGGCTCTGCTCGGCGCCATGTTGCGCTGGCAAGGCCCGCAGGGCAAACGTATGCGGCAAGAGTTTGTAGCTATTCAGGTTAACGAAGGCAAAGCCAAACTGAACCCTGCAAAAGCCAGTCAATGGCTGTTGACCCTTGCCGAGCACAGCACACTGTGTCCCGAGGCTGAAGCCTCAAAATTACTGTTCAAAGTCGCAGAAGAGATGGCTAACCAGCGACTGGCCGATGCCAGCAACCGCTATCTGATACCTGAGAATTTGGACTGGACTGCGGCAGGCTGGACGCAGCAGCGCTGAGTTCACACACTGTGCATCTAGGCGCCGCAACGTTTAGTTAGGACAAGCGGAAGATTTAAATTATTGCAGAATGACCTCTTTTGGCTGTGCAGACATTGAACCTCGAAAAATCAGAGGGAAATGGAGACGCATGCATAATATCGTTTGGCCGTAGGTGTCGAAGGGTTGCCGCATGGTCATAGGTGATTTTTGACATCTCTATGCAGGCAGTCCGATTCATCAAGCGTGCATGTCGATAGAAAGATTAACGCAAACCTATTTATGCAGCTTGGGACCTTTATAACCATTAATCTGAGGCACGCATGCTTTTAAGCACTATCGCCCTGTACGTTGGCGCCCCGATAGAAGAAGAGTCTGAGCGCGTAGTGCTTCGAGCTATCCTGTCAATATTGGAGGAACGTGCCGCTCCTGCAACGGTGTTTGCAAATCTGCACATAGGTGGTCGCCAGCTCGATTTTGTTGTATGTACCGATCTGCTCACCTTAGTCATTGAGGCAAAAGGGGTCTCATACCCACTGCGGGGAAGTTACAACGGTCAGTGGTCTGCACTGACGAGGACCGGGCGGTGGAAGCCCTATAGAAACGCCTATCTCCAGGCTCTTCAAGCCAAGAATGTATTACGTGATGACATGCGAGTACACGACGCCTCGTTGTCTGGTTACCCTAACGCTTGCGTGATGTTCACCCCAGCACTGCCTATCGACTCTGATCTTCCTAGAAATAATCACAAGGTAAGCCTCAATGACCTTGGCGAACTCTCAGCACTTATCGACCAGCGCTCCACACTTCGGTGGAGTTCCGACCGTTGGCATCACTTTGCCGAAGCACATGGCCTTCAGCGGATTGCTAATGCAGATAGCTCGTTCGACACGCGTTTGCTTGATGCAGAGCAATCTTTGCTTCGCTACACGAGCGCGTTTGCGGCGACCTATGGACCGATGGCCACACGATACGTGCCAGACATCTATGATCAGGACGGACAGGCCTACGAGATAGGTGACATTGAAGTCATGCTCTTGCAGGAGCGGTCGGACCTACTGATTCGCGGCCCTTCAGGTTGTGGAAAAACGTTGCTGTCTCACTGCCTTGCCAACCGCGTTCTCGCTAGAGGTATTGTTCCTATCATAATTGACTGCAAGTTCTTTGACGGCCAGCTGGCTACATCGCTAGATCGCGAAGCTGCACTACTTGACCTACAATCCGCTGCGGCTCTGATTGCTGCGGCTCGGTACATGTCCCAACCCATTGCGGTGTTTGTCGATGGCTACAACGAGTGTCAAGAGGCTAGTAGGGGGCAACTCACAAGAGCTCTTCGCGCTGCATCGGTGAGATACAACGCGCTGATTATGATCACTTCGCAGATCGATATTGAGCGACCCGACTTGCTCCCGCTTCGACATGTCAGCGTGGGACGGCCAAGTAATGAACTGAAGGCGAAAATTGCGAATATAAATCTATCATCAGATACATCCCTAATTTCCCTCCTTGAGGCGGCCACCACAGGTATAGAAGCCGATCTCATTGGCCAGATTGGACGCGAGATCCCTCAGTCTTCGAGCAGGTTCGCGCTCTTTGACTACTTCGTGCGTCGTAAGCTAGGTGACTCGGCCACCGAAGGCATACGCCTACTTTCCGCAATGGCCGGACGATTGCTGGATGGTATGACATTCAGTTTGTCGATCAGGGAGGTGGATCGACTCTTAGCTGAGCTAGATCTGCTGTCCTCGACGCTACGAAAGGCTCATAGCTCAGGCATCCTGAACTTGCGGGGTGATCGTGTGAGCCTGTGCCATGAAATGTATCTCAACGTCTTTGCGACCGAGGCACTAGTTCGCCAGAAAGGCTTCGCTGAAGACACGATTTTAGCCGCGCTTGCAGTACCGAAATACGATTCCCTACATACATTTATCATTGGTGCTATTGAAGATGAATCGCTGCTAGCGAAGATCCTCGGTAGGGTCTCTGACAGCAAGTTATTGGAAGCATGTTTAATTGGTGAGTGTGGTAGTGCAGCGCGTCATATCGTCACAGATGCAATAGTTGCTCTCCCGGCGCGACTGGTCGAAGAGACAACACGGCTGAGGTTTGAGGTCATTGCGGATGGTTGGTGGAATGTGGCGGTCACCCCTGACAGCCTAACTACTTGGTCAGATCGCGATTTTGCATTTCTTTCAGTGCTTGCGGCCGGAATGACAGAAGGACGCTGGATTAAGGAGATATTCAGCGCGGTTAAAAGTATGGATGCTACTCTCGCCACAGAATTCCGGAGGCTGCATCCAGACGCAGTGGAAAAGCAGGTCAGCATCCGCAGCGGCCTGTTCGCCATCACGTATCTGTTTGGTTCAGAGAGAGTAGGCCTGACCCATATAGTCTCTCTCCTGCATGGTGGCTTTCTCAACTCTCGCAGAACTAGCACCTCAACTTTGGCCGCGTCGCTGGAACTGGCATGGTGCGATGTTGAGTCACCTGGGCAACTTTACTTAGCTTTGACGCTATCACGCCTGGCATATGAGATTCGTGGTAGCTTCGCCCGTCATGTGTTGCCGTATCTCCAGCCAGAGCGTTGGAAGTTTCTTGCCCATCATGTCCGCCTCGACCTTCTTGATTACGCGCATGCCCTTCGTGAAGTGCCGGACTATATCCGACAAGGGTACGTTCATGCCCTCCAAGATCTCCTACCAGACCTGCATCCACTGTTGGCCCAGACAGCCATAGAAGCACTCAGTGGGTTGGGCGCTTTGCAAGAGGAGGAAGATCAACACGTGGAGAGTGTCCGTCTACAAATACATGAAACTCTGTCTTTAGAGTCCGCAGAGGCTTCCGGTTTAGCGTGGGCTATCTACAACGCTCAATTTGATCACCCTTTCTGCAACGCCTACATAGAAGTACTCGAAGAATTACCACCCCAAAAACGGCTGTTGTTGCTGCGTCTTGCATGTGAAGGAGCAGAAAACGACGCATTCTTTCTTAGCTCTCTCATTGATGAGCTCGCACGGTTGGGTGATCGACTCGCTATTCCTTACATCATACGCTGGACTTATTTGCCAGCGCAGCAGTCGATGCTACCTCAACAAGCTATTGAAACGTTCATCGCTGCATTTGTGGCGCTTGGCACCCTTGAGTACGACTTACCTGCGGAGATCGTTCGATTTGGCGGGCAGCCTAATGAGGATGCGCTCCTCGCGTGTGGCGTTCTTTACCATTGGCTTCGTCGGCGAGACACTAGTTCTGTGCTACAGGAGAGTCAGGCGTCATTAGCATTTGACGTACTCCTGTCAAGCCCTGCCGTAGCGGTAGGGGCTCTTCACACGATCTCCAAGTCTATTTCCTCTTTTCGGGGGCGTTCGGTTGAATTGGTGCGTGCATTCCCCGTTCAAGCACTAGAGATATCCCGTGCGGCGCTTCTGAGTCCTAATATTCAATCCGGCTACTTCGATGGAGCATTCTTTACGAATCACGCCGAAACACTGAAATTTGCCATCAATATTATAGGTAAGTATGGCTCTGTATGTGATCTAGCACGGCTTCGGTTGTTAGTTGACAATTCGCAAACCGCTCTTGCTGCCTTGAGTGCGATAAAGTCGATTGAAGAGCGTAGACAGTAGGGGGGTAACCGTCCGCCCAGCACCCTCTCCTGACAGCCCTCCAAATTGGCCAAGATAGTGGACACCATTTTTTAGTGGACACTATCTTGGATACAGTTGCCCCTGCCCGTCGAGCGGGTCGTCGCCCCAACTTCCCGCTCGACTTTAAACGCCGAGTCGTCGAAGCCACC
>NZ_LMDO01000011.1:0-128099 GCF_001425105.1 Pseudomonas sp. Root401
ACACTGGCCGGTGCTTTTTTCTCAAACCGCGCTAGAACTTCTGCCCACATTGCTTTCGTCACCCTGACTGGAGTTTTGTGGGATTTTATCAAAGACCTTGAAAGGGCTGGCTGTAAGAGCGGAACCGTAAACAGCCGTTACCTAAATAACGGATATACACACAAAAATCAGCCCTTCAGCACAGGGCTACACAGCCTTGCGCCATCGCCTACAACTACGCCAGAATCCGCCGGCTTGTGCGCCTTGGCCCTGGGCTCTAACGTTTGCAGGTCGCTGTCAGTTCAGCGATCGGGTTTATCAGCTCGGCACAATATCAAGGCACGCAGGTCCGCTTTATGGCGGCTGTGCATGGGGCACTTCGGTGCGCCGGGTTCCTTGATTCCTGGTCTGCTAACCCGCGCACAGTCGCCACCCTTTTCGTTTAGCAGCGATGTCTGGCGGCTCCATCAATCAAGGAGCGTCAACCATTGGTTTGTTGGCGAATCGGGTACTGGACAACGTCAATACACAGTCCTGACCTCGCCACGGATAGCGCTCAAATACTGAAATAGCGCCCAACAAAAAGCCCCGCTTCCTTCCAGAAGCGGGGCTTTTTGCGTATCAGGCCAGTTGAGGCTGTACGCTCACCGGCTGTAGCGGCAGCAACGGTGCATGAGGATCGGCCTTGACCGACTCACGCCACGCCGCCAGCCACTCGGGATGCCCCTCGCTCCAGACCTGCTCATGCAGGCGGGACAGGGCCACCGGGTCGCTCAGCAGGGCCAGTCGCTCGGCGTTGCTGAGACCGGCAGGGCCGGCCTTCAGGGCGTGACGAACACGTTCGACCCGCAGCCATTCGATCGGCTCGGCCTTGCCGTGACGCGAGGTTGCCAACGCATACGCCAAGGCGTTCTGTTGCGGATCGACCACCGCCCGGATGAAACCGTCTTTGAGCGCATGCCAACGGTTTTCATGGGTGTACTGGTCCGTCGACAGCAGTTCCTGTGGCGGTGCGTATTCCTCAGGGATCAGGAACAGGCTTTCATCACGAGACTTCAAGCCCAGGCCCACGCGGCTGGAAATCACCGATACCGGAATCGACAGCATCAGCGAACCGACAATCGGCACCAGCCACCACAGGAAGCTCGGGTTCAGCCAGATCACCAGCAAGGCCCAGAAGAAGCCCAGCAAGGTTTGCGGACCGTGGCGCTTGACCGCTTCGCTCCACGGCGTGGAGTCGTCGTCACGCTGTGGCGAGTTCCAGGTTGCAGCCCAGCCCAGGAATGCGGCGAGCACGAAACGGGTGTGGAAAATCATCCGCACCGGCGCCAGCAGCATGGAGAACAGCATCTCCAGGAGCATCGACAGCGTCACCTTGAACTTGCCACCGAACTCCTTCGCGCCCTTGGCCCAGATCAGTACGATACTCAGCAGCTTGGGCAGGAACAGCAGCACGATGGTGGTGGAGAACAGGGCGATGGCTTTCTCCGGGTGCCATTGTGGCCACAACGGATAGAGTTGGCGCGGCTCGAGGAAGTACTGCGGCTCCATCAACGTGTTCACCGCCAGCAGCGCCGTGGAGAGCACCAGGAAGAAGAACCACAGCGGCGCCGACAGGTAGGACATCACGCCAGTGAGGAACACCGCACGATGCACCGGGTGCATGCCCTTGACCAGGAACAGCCGGAAGTTCATCAGGTTGCCGTGGCACCAGCGACGGTCACGCTTGAGTTCGTCCAGCAGGTTCGGCGGCAGCTCTTCGTAGCTACCCGGCAGGTCATAGGCAATCCACACGCCCCAGCCGGCACGGCGCATCAGCGCAGCTTCGACGAAGTCGTGGGACAGGATGGCACCGGCGAACGCGCCTTTACCGGGCAGCGGCGCCAGGGCGCAGTGCTCGATGAACGGCTTCATGCGAATGATCGCGTTGTGGCCCCAGTAGTGGGACTCACCCAACTGCCAGAAGTGCAGGCCGGCGGTGAACAGCGGACCGTACACCCGGGTGGCGAACTGCTGCATGCGCGCATACAGCGTGTCCATGCCCGAAGCACGTGGCGCGGTCTGGATGATGCCGGCGTCCGGCGTGGCTTCCATCAGGCGCACCAGGCTGGTCAGGCACGTACCGCTCATGACGCTGTCGGCGTCGAGCACGACCATGTACTTGTAGTCGCTGCCCCAACGACGGCAGAAGTCGTCGAGGTTACCGCTCTTGCGCTTCACGCGCCGGCGACGGCGGCGATAGAAGATCTTGCCGAAACCACCGGCTTCACGGCAGACGTCCAGCCAGGCCTGTTGTTCGGCCACGCAGATATCGGTTTCGTTACTGTCGCTGAGCACGAAGAAGTCGAAACGATCCAGGTCACCGGTGGCGGCCACCGACTCGAACGTGGCGCGCAAACCGGCGAATACCCGTGGCACGTCTTCGTTGCAGATCGGCATCACCAGCGCGGTGCGGGCGTCCTTGGGAATCGGCTCGTTGCCGGCGCTGGCACCGGAGATGCGGTATTTGTCGTGACCGGTGAGCAATTCGAGAAAGCCCATCAGCGCCGTCCAGAAACCCGCCGAAACCCAGCAGAACAGGATCCCGAAGAGAATCAGGATGCTGGTTTGCAGCGCATACGGCAGTACTTGCGTGGCGGTCTGCAACAGCGGTTGATGCAGGACTTCTTCCAGGTCCACGAACGACCAGCCCTGGTACGGCATGATGCCTTTCATGTACCAGCCGGCGACGATGGTCTGGCCGAGCATCAATATCAGCAGGATGTAGCGACGGGTCGAGCCCACGGTACGCCAGCGTGCATGTGGCAGTACGCGCTCATCCTTGGGCGGCTTCGGCGGGTTGGTACGACCGGTCAGGCGCCGCCAGCCACGCACCAGGATATTGGTGCGCCACGGCTCCGGTACGACCTTGGTCCGACGAATCGGCGGCGTGGCTTTCAGGCACACCCGACCGCTGGTGTCGAGCCCCAGCATTTCGGCGTCCTCGAGCTCCTCGGCGGTGCTCAGGGTCAGCCGGCGGCCCACCGAGGCTTGCGCCGCCTCGGCGGGCGCGTCGAAGGTCGATGAGGACAGGCGTTCGTGCAATTCGCTGAAGGACTTGCAGCCCGCCAGTTCGGCGCGCTGCTCGTCGGTCATGGGCAAATGGGCCAGGTACTCGCTGAGCGTCTCTGGCTGTACTGGAGTATTACTCATCGGCTGGCAACTGATAGCTCCAGGTCTCGGTCAGGACTTGTTCAGTCGGTTCCGGTTCCTGCGGGGTTGGAGTCGGTTCAACAGCGGCGTCCGCCGCCTTGACGGCCTTGGCTTCGTCTTTCGCTTTTTCTTTCGCGAGTTCTTTTTCTTCAGTCTGCTGGCGAGCGATCTTGTCAGCCTTGGCCAGGGTCGTAGTCGCGGAATGCGAGGCGGCCGGGGCTTCGACAGGGGTCAATGGACGAACCAGCGCCGCACGCATTTCGGTGGCCTGTTTCGGGTCTTTGATCTTCAGTCGCAGGGTCAAGCGCCAGCCCTTGGTCTCAGGGTTGTAGCGCACGCTGTTCTCGACGATCTCGCCGTTGTCGCCGACGCTCACCTGGCTACGCACCTCGGCGTCTTCCGGCAGGGCTTGCAGGGACGGGCCTTCGAAGTCCACCAGGTAGGCAACGCTACCGTCAGGCTGGCGGATCAGGTTGGACTGCTTCACGTCACCGGTGGAACGCAGGGTCTGCTTGACCCAGGCGCTGTCTGGCGAGTGCAGGTTGGCTTCATCGAGCGTCCAATGCAGACGGTAGGCGAAGTCCAGCGGCTGGCCAGGCTCAGGCAGTTTTTCCGGGCTCCAGAACGCAACGATGTTGTCGTTGGTTTCGTCGGCGGTCGGAATTTCGACCAGATCGACAGTACCCTTGCCCCAATCGCCTTTCGGTTCGATCCAGGCACTTGGGCGTTTTTCGTAACGGTCATCCAGGTCTTCATAGTGGCTGAAGTCACGACCCCGTTGCAGCAAGCCGAAACCACGCGGGTTTTCCACCGAGAAGTTGCTCACGGCCAAGTGTTTCGGGTTGTTCAGCGGACGCCAGATCCACTCGCCGTTGCCGGCATGGATGGACAGGCCGCTGGAATCGTGGAGCTCGCGACGGTAGTTCAGCACCTTGGACGGCTGGTTGGCGCCGAACAGGAACATACTGGTCAACGGGGCGATGCCCAGCTTGTTGACGCGATCACGCAGGAACACCCGTGATTTCACGTCGACAACGGTGTCGGTGCCCGGACGCACGGTCAGGCGATAAGCACCCGTTGCCCGTGGCGAGTCCAGCAGGGCGAAGATCACCAGATGCTTGTCGGTCGGTTTCGGACGCTGGATCCAGAACTCGCGAAAGCGCGGGAACTCCTCGCCGGATGGCAACGCGGTGTCGATGGCCATGCCACGAGCGGACAAGCCGTAGACCTGGCCCTTGCCGATGACGCGGAAATAACTCGCGCCCAGCATGGTCATGATTTCGTCTTGCTTGTCGGCCTTGTTGATCGGGTACAACACGCGAAAACCCGCGTAGCCCAGCTGTTCGGTGGCCTTGGGATCGAACTTAACATCGCCGAAATCGAAACGTGTCGGGTCGTACTTGATCTCGTCGACGGTGGTCGCGGTGATTTCGTTGATCTTCACCGGCGTGTCGAAATGCATGCCCTGGTGATAGAAGGACAACCGGAACGGGGTCTTCTGGTCGGCCCATTCGGCTTTTTCGGTGCGGAAACGGATTTTCTGATAATCGGCGAATTTCATTTCGCGGAATTCGTTCGGCAAATTGCTGCGCGGGGCTTCGAACTTCTGCCCGGCCAGTTCTTGAGCCTTCGCCGATACATCATCCAGGCTGAATGCCCACAGTTGGCCCGCGCCGAACAGGCACAGCAGGGCCGAGCCCGCTACCAGGGCGTTTCTAAACCGTTTGGCAGTCATTTTTGGTGCATTACAGGGACTAACAATCACGAGCAACCCTCGCCGAAAACTGATCAAAAAACCAACGGCCAGATAAAGTATCTGCACGGTAACGGCACTGAAAAACCGTTCCTGCGGACCACTCTTGCCAAGTTGGCGAGCATTGTTCCGACTCCGATGGGACAAAATGATTCCCCAAACGGTCCAGGACAAGTCTCTACCTAAGTCAAATGGACCAGCGAACGCTGATCCCCCGTAGCGCGCGATTATCTAGTAGCCCGCGTGACAACGCATCAGGGGTAGCAAAGTATTTATCGAGAAAACTCCCAGTTTTGCCTCGAAACAGGCCCGAAAAGATGTTTCAAACGCTTTCAGACCTGTAACAGGAAGGTTACCGGGCCATCATTGACCAAATGCACCTGCATGTCGGCGCCGAATCTACCTGATGCCACAGTGCCATGCACCTGTTTTGCCTGGGTGAGCAAATAGTTGAACAACTCTTCTCCCTGGGCCGGAGGTGCGGCTGTCGAAAAACTCGGGCGCAAACCACTTTTGGTGTCGGCCGCCAAGGTGAACTGCGACACCAGCAGCAACCCACCACCGACATCCGCCAGGGACAGGTTCATCTTGCCGTCGGCGTCGCTGAACACTCGATAGTTAAGCAGCTTATGCAGGAGTTTGTCGGCGCTGGCCCGGGTATCCCCGGGCTCGACGGCCACCAACACCAGCAAGCCCTGATCCACGGCGCCGACGATCTCGCCTGATACTTCGACCCGCGCGCAGCGAACTCGTTGCAACAGCCCCTTCATGCTTCTTCAGGCGGCAGGTCGAGCAGGCGCCGGGCCATTTGCGCAGCGGCGCGCACCAGTGCGTCGGTGATCCCCGGCTCCGAGGCGGCGTGGCCAGCGTCGCGAATCACCTGCAGTTCGCTGTTGGGCCAGTTCTGATGCAGTTCCCAGGCATTGTCCAGCGGGCAGATGACGTCGTAGCGGCCATGCACGATGACGCCCGGCAAATGGGCGATCTTGCCCATGTCGCGAATCAACTGGTTGGGTTCGAGGAAGGCGTTGTTGGTGAAGTAGTGGCATTCGATCCGGGCGATCGACAGCGCCCGCTGCGGCTCGGAGAAGCGATCGACCACCAGCGGGTTCGGACGCAGGGTCGCGGTGCGACCTTCCCAGGTGGACCAGGCCTTGGCCGCATGCATCTGGGCGATCTGGTCGTTACCGGTCAGGCGCTTGTGGAAAGCGCTGAGCAGGTCGTCGCGCTCGTCCAAGGGGATCGGTGCGATATAGTCCTGCCAATAGTCGGGGAACAGGCGACTGGCGCCGGCCTGGTAGAACCACTCGATTTCCTGCGGCCGACAGAGAAAGATCCCACGCAGGATCAGGCCGTGTACCCGCTCGGGATGAGTCTGGGCGTAGGCCAGGGCCAGGGTCGAGCCCCAGGAGCCGCCAAACAGTACCCATTTCTCGATACCCAGGTGTTTGCGGATGCGCTCCAGGTCTTCGACCAGATCCCAGGTGGTGTTGTTCTCAAGGCTGGCATGGGGGGTGGACCGACCGCAGCCGCGCTGGTCGAAAGTGACGATGCGGTACAGGTTCGGATCGAAGTAGCGGCGGCTCTGTGCATCGCAGCCAGCACCCGGGCCGCCGTGAATGAACACCACCGGCAGGCCTTCCGGGGAACCGCTTTCATCGACATAGAGCGTGTGGGTGTCATCGACAGCCAGATCGTGCCGGGCATGGGGTTTGATCTGCGGGTACAAAGTCTGCATTGCGCGCTCCGTAAGGGGTCGAGTCATCCCTGTGGGGACGTCTATTTAGTCTGCCGTCCGGCATCATAAACCCGAATTACCTTAATGAGCATGTCCCCTGCACGGTCAAAGCATGTCAGCCAGGTACGCCAGCAGTGTGCGATACATCTGATCGACCTCCGGCACCTGGCCCCGACCGCGCAGGCAACCGTGGACCAACCCTTCGCCCATGTACAACACAGAGGCTACCCCTGCGGCGTTCAGCCGCTCGCTATAAAGGACGCCATCGTCGCGCAGCGGGTCCCATTGCGCCACGGCGATCAGCGCTGGTGGCAAGCCGTCCAGGTGCTCGGCGAGCAACGGCATGGCGCAGGGAGAGGGTGCAACGTCGCCCAGGTACAGCGCGTGATAGCTGTCCAGGTCTTGGCTGCTCAACAGCGGCGCATCGGCACACTCACGGCGCGATGGCAGTGCCGCCGGGCCACCGAGCGCCGGATAGATCAGCACCTGGGCCCGGGGCAACGCTTGCCCGGCATCGCGCAAGACCAGGCATAACGCAGCGGCGAGATTGCCGCCGGCACTGTCACCGACCACCAGCCGCCGACGGGGGTCGATGGCAAAGGGCGCGGCTGCCAGATGGCGCCAAACGGCGAGGCAATCGTCCAACCCGGCTGGAAACGGATGCTCTGGCGCCAGCCGATAATCCACCGCCACCACCAGCGCATCAAGGGCAGCCGCCAGCTCCATGCAGATGAAGTCATGGGAGTCCAGGTCCCCCACCACCCAGCCACCGCCGTGCAGATAGAGGATGCACGGCCAGCCAGCGGGTGGCGCGGCGCCCAGGGGGTGATAGGCGCGCACAGCCACACCGGCCAGCTCGAAATCCTCGATTGCCAGCGTTGGCGGGCATGGCGGGGTGAACGCCCGGCACATTTGGCTATAGGCCTGGCGCGAACTGGCGAGGCTGTCGTTCGGGCTGCTGAAGCTCAGGGTCTGGTCGATGAAGGCTGACATCTGTTCTGAGAGTGGATATGAGGCCATGAAGAACACCACCTATTGAAATGTGGGAGCAAGGCTTGCCCGCGATGGCAGTGGTACATCCAATCGTTATGTCGACTGACACATCGCTATCGCGGGCAAGCCTTGCTCCCACAGATAAATCACCCCGCCACAGCCAGGCAGGTCAATTCTTGAGACTGGCCTGCATCGCCGCCACGCCATCCTTGCCGTCGAAGCTGGTGACTCCGGCCAGCCACTTCTGCAAATCCTCGGGATGATCGCGCAACCATTGCCGGGCGACGTCCTGGGGCGTCTTGCGCTCCATGATCGGCACCATCAACTGACTCTCCTGGGCGGCGGTGAAGGTGAGATTTTCCAACAACCGGCTCACGTTCGGGCAGCGCTGGGCATAGTCCGGCGCGGTGACGGTGGAGACGGTCGCGGCGCCTTCGTTCGGACCATAGACATCCTCGCTGCCGGTCAGGTAGGTGATGTTCATGTTGATGTTCATCGGGTGTGGGGTCCAGCCGACGAAGACCACGAACTCCTTGCGATTCACCGCCCGCTGCACCGCGGCCAGCATGCCCGCCTCACCGGACTCGATCAGCTTGAAGTCCTTGAGGCCGAAGTGGTTGGTTTCGATCATCGTCTTGATGGTGGTGTTGGCACCGCTGCCCGGCTCGATCCCGTAGATCTTGCCACCGAGCTGATCCTTGAACCGGGCGATATCGGCAAAGGTCTTGAGCCCCGCCGCCGCCACATAGTCTGGAACAGCCAGGGTGGCCTGGGCGTCGGCCAGGCTCGGCTTGTCCAATACCTTCACTTGGTTGGCCGCCAGGAACGGCGCGATATTCTTGTCCATCGCCGGCTTCCAGTAGCCCAGGAAGATGTCGAGACGCTTGTCGCGGATACCCGCGAAGATGATCTGCTGGACGGCGCTGGTCTGCTTGCTGTCGTAGCCCAGCCCGGTGAGCAACACATCGGCCATGCCGCTGGTGGCGATCACGTCGGTCCAGTTGACCACGCCCATGCGCACGGTCTGGCACGACGCCGGCTCGGCGGCCATCGCCCCGGCGCTCAAAAGGGTGGTACCGCAGAGGATCGACAGACAGCGTTTGAACAGTCTTTTCATCGGGAAGGTGTCGTGCGGCAGCGGATTATTGTAGGTCGGTGTCTTGCTGCACCGTGCCCAAAACATTACGCAGCGCCGAGGGCGTCAAGATGAACTGTGGCGACTCGGTTTTGCACGGTGGCGACAGTTCCCATTCCAAGGAATCAGAGTACATAAACTTGTGGCGAGGGAGACTGTGGGAGCAAGGCTTGCCCGCGATGAAAACAACGCGATCTCTCTGAAACAGCGGCGCCTGTATCGCGAGCAAGCTTTGCTCCCACAGATAAGTCCCCTCGCCACAGGAGTCATGACTAGATCTTTATTTCTTGTAAGCCTGCCGTCCCCACGCCAGGAAGCCTTCCAGCAGTTCCCTGAGCACCACCTGAGTCGGCGCCGCCAAATCCGCGCGATAGTTGAACGGTTCGAACTCTTCCATGTAGGTGCTCTGGCACAGTTCCAGTTGCACCGCGTGGATGTCTTCGGCCGGGTTGCCGTAGTGCCGGGTGATGTGTCCGCCCTTGAACCGCCCATTGAGCACATGCGTGAACTGACCGTGACGGGCGCAGATGGCTTCGAGCTGGCTGGCCGGGGTCGGGTCGCAACTGGCACCGTTGAACGTGCCGAGGTTGAAGTCCGGCAGCTTGCCGTCGAACAGGTGCGGGATCACCGAACGGATCGAATGGGCATCGAACAGCAAGGCATAGCCGAACTCGGCCTTGAGTCGCGCCAGTTCCTGCTGCAGCGCCTGGTGGTAAGGCATCCAGACCTGTTGCAGATATGTCGCCCGCTCCTCGGCCGACGGCTCCAGCCCTTCGCGAAACAGCGGCACGCCATCGAACAGCGTCGCCGGGTACAAACCGGTGGTGGCGCCGACGTACATCGGCTTGTCATCGGAGGGGCGGTTCAGGTCGACGACGAACCGCGAGTACTCCGCGGCCAGGGTGCTGGCGCCCAGCTCGGCGGCAAACTCGTAGAGCCTTGGGATGTGCCAGTCGGTGTCTGGCAGGCTCTGGGCCTCGGGGATCAACCCGGCCTGTACCGCCGGGGTCAGGCGCAGGCCGGCGTGAGGCATGCTGATCAACAGCGGCACGCGCCCTTGCTTGAAATTCAGGACCTTCTCCACAACCATTCTCCTCAATCGATTTCAACGCCGTGACGCACGACGCGTTTTTCCAGATCGCCACCGAGCCAGTACGCCAGGTCGGCTGGGCGGTCGATGCGCCAGGCGACAAAATCCGCGACCTTGCCAGCTTCCAGCGAACCGTGGGTGTCAGCCATGCCCAAGGCCTGGGCCGCATGAATCGTCGCCCCCGCCAGGGCTTCTTCCGGGGTCATCCGGAAACAGGTGCAGGCCATGTTCAACATCAGGCGCAACGACAACGCCGGCGAGGTGCCGGGGTTGAGGTCGCTGGCCACGGCGATTTTCACACCGTGCTTGCGCAAGGCATCCATGGGCGGCAGTTGGGTTTCGCGCAGGAAATAAAACGCGCCCGGCAACAGCACCGCCACGGTGCCGGATTCGGCCATGGCCTTGGCATCGTCCTCGGTCATGAACTCCAGGTGATCGGCCGACAGCGCCTGGTAACGCGCCGCCAGGCTTGAACCGTGCAGGGATGACAACTGCTCGGCGTGCAGCTTCACTGGCAGCCCAAGTTGTTGCGCGGCGATAAACACCCGCTCGACCTGCGCCGGGGAAAACGCCAGGTATTCGCAAAAGGCATCCACCGCATCCACCAGTCCTTCGGCCGCCAGGGCCGGCAGCATCTCGGTGCAGATGTGCTCGATGTAGTCGTCGGCGCGATCCTTGTATTCCGGCGGCAAGGCGTGGGCCGCCAGACAAGTGCTGCGCACGCTGACCGGCAGTTCGGCACCGAGGCGGCGGATGACCCGCAGGATCTTGCGCTCGCTGGCCAGGTCCAGGCCGTAGCCGGATTTGACTTCCACCGTGGTCACACCATCGCGCATCAGGCTTCCCAGGCGTTTGGCGGCGCTGGCGAACAGTTCCTCTTCACTGGCGGCGCGGGTGGCGCGCACGGTGCTGGCGATGCCGCCACCGGCGGCGGCGATCTCGGCATAGCTGACGCCTTGCAGGCGCTGTTCGAACTCACCGCTGCGGTTGCCACCGAATACCGCATGGGTGTGGCAGTCGATCAGCCCTGGCGTGACCCAGGCGCCCTTGAGGTCGTTGACCGCCGGGTAGTCACCCGTCGGCAATTCGGCACGCGGGCCGATCCATTGGATGTGCTCGCCCTGGGTGACGATGGCGGCGTCTTCGATGATCGAGTAGACGCCCTGGGCCATGGTGGCGGCGTGGCAGTTTTGCCAGAGGGTTTTCATTGACGTCCTCCGTCAGATCGTTCCCACGCTCCGCGTGGGAATGCAGTCAGGGACGCTCCGCGTCCTTCCTAGAGCGGGACGCAGAGCGTCCCATGAGGCGTTCCCACGCAGAGCGTGGGAACGATCGGGTCAGCCTTACAGGCTCGGCAACAACTGCGCCGTGACCAATTCGTTCAGGCACCGACTCGCCAGCAATTCACTGGCCGCATTGATGTCCGGCGCAAAGAAGCGGTCCTTCTCATAAAACGGTACTTGCGCACGCAACAGGCCACGGGCCCGTTCCAGCTTCGCGGAGGTCTTCAAGCCGCCGCGCAGGTCCAGCCCCTGGCAGGCCGCGAGCCATTCCACCGCGAGGATTCCACGGGTGTTCTCGGCCATTTCCCACAGACGCTTGCCGGCAGCCGGGGCCATGGAAACGTGGTCTTCCTGGTTGGCCGACGTCGGCAGGCTGTCCACCGAATGGGGATGGGACAGCGCCTTGTTTTCACTGGCCAGGGCCGCAGCGGTGACCTGGGCAATCATGAAGCCGGAGTTCACCCCGCCATTGGCCACGAGGAACGGCGGCAGTTGCGACATGTGCTTGTCCATCATCAACGAAATGCGTCGCTCGCTCAGAGAGCCAATCTCGGCAATCGCCAAGGCCATGTTGTCGGCCGCCATCGCCACCGGTTCGGCGTGGAAGTTGCCGCCGGAAATCACGTCGCCCTCGGCGGCGAACACCAGCGGGTTATCCGACACCGCGTTGGCCTCGATCACCAGCACCTCGGCGGCCTGGCGGAACTGGGTCAGGCAGGCGCCCATCACTTGCGGTTGGCAGCGCAGGGAGTACGGGTCCTGGACCTTGTCGCAGTTCTGGTGCGAATCGGAAACTTCGCTGCGCTCGCCCAGCAGATCGCGGTAGGCCGCGGCGGCGTCGATCTGGCCTTTCTGGCCACGGGCGGCATGGATGCGTGCATCGAATGGCGAACGCGAGCCGAGCACCGCTTCCACCGTGAGGCCGCCCAGGGCCAGGGCACCGGCAAACAGGTCTTCGCCTTCGAACAGGCCACGCAGGGCAAACGCGGTGGAGACCTGGGTGCCGTTGAGCAGCGCCAGGCCTTCCTTGGCGGCCAGGGTCAGCGGCGCGAGGCCAGCCACTTTCAGCGCCTCGACGGACGGCAGCCATTCGCCCTTGTAGCGGGCCTTGCCTTCGCCCAGCAGCACCAGGGACATGTGGGCCAGGGGCGCCAGGTCACCGGACGCACCGACCGAACCCTTGAGCGGAATGTGCGGGTAGACCTCGGCATTGATCAGCGCAATCAGCGCATCGATCACCTGCCGACGGATGCCGGAAAAACCCCGGCTCAGGCTGTTGACCTTGAGCACCATGACCAGCCGCACCAGCGCATCGCTGATTGGCTCGCCCACCCCGGCGGCATGGGACAGCACCAGGGAGCGCTGCAGGTTTTCCAGGTCTTCGCTGGCGATACGGGTCGAGGCCAGCAGGCCGAAACCGGTGTTGATGCCGTAGGCGGTGCGGTTCTCGGCAAGGATCTGCTCAACGCAGGCAACACTGGCTTCGATCTGCGCCGACGCGCTGGCGTCGAGACTCAAGGTCACGGGTTGCTGATAGATGTCACGCAATTGAGCCAGGCTCAATTGGCCGGGAATCAGGTTTAAGGCAGTCATGTATTGCTCCTTTTGAGAGTTTTGTTTTCACCCGCCAGTCGCTCCGGAATGTTCCGTTATCCGTCACCTTCGCTTTTTGGGCGATGCCTTGTGGGCAAGAGGTGCCTTGGCACGCTGGCGCTTTTTTGATCAATTCAAATTCGGTAATACGTTGTGCAGCACGTTCGGGTCTTTGAGCAGGCCGGCGGCACTGGCGATGTCCGGCGCCAGCCAGCGATCCTGGTCATAGGCCGGGACGCGCTCGCGCAGCAGTTTCCAGGCGATGTCGGTGCCGGCGCCGAAACGCTGGGCCTTGAGAAACTCAAAGGCCTGGGCCGCCAGCAGGTATTCGATGGCGAGGATCTGCGTGCAGTTTTCCAGCGCCCGGTGCAGCTTCAGGGCCGCGTTGGTGCCCATGCTCAGATGGTCTTCCTGCAACCCGGAGGTGACGAAATTGTCGAGCACCGCCGGTTGCGCCAGTTGCTTGTTTTCCGCGCACAGCGACGCGGCGACGTATTGCACGATCATCATCCCCGAGTTCACCCCGGGGTTGGCCACCAGGAAGGCCGGCAGGCCGCTGACGTGGGGGTTGATCAAGCGGTCGAGGCGACGCTCGGCGATGGAGCCGATCTCAGCCATGGCAATCGCCAGCAGATCTGCCGCCAGCGCCACCGACTGGCCGTGGGGATTGGCCTGGGACATGACCCGGAAGTTCTCCGGCGTACCCAGCAGCAGCGGATTATCGGTCACCGCGTTGAGTTCGGTTTCGATCTGTTGCCGGGCGTGGGCCAACTGGTCGCGAGCCGCGCCGTGAACCTGGGGAATCGAGCGGATGCTCAAGGCGTCCTGGGTGCGAATGCCCAGGCTCGCGGCGATGACTTCGCTGCCATCCAGCAGTGCTCGCAAATTGCTCCCGACCTGCTGCATGCCCGGGTGCGGCTTAAGGGCGATGACGTCGGCATCGAACGCGGCAATCTGCCCGCGCTGGGCCTCGAAGCTCATGGCGCCGATCACATCGGCCCATTGCAGCAGCCGCGTCGCATCGGCCAGGGCCAGGCAGCTCAGGCCGGTCATGCACGGCGTGCCGTTGACCAGGCACAAACCGTCCTTGGCCCCCAGTTGCACCGGTTGCAAGCCCTCTGCGGCCAGGGCCTGTTGCGCCGGGATTATTTGCCCGCGATAGCTGACCTGGCCGACGCCCAGCAGCGCGATGCCGATGTGGGCCATGTGGGTCAGGTAACCCACCGAACCCTGGGACGGCACTTGCGGCGTGATGCCGCGATTGAGCAGCGCCAGCAGCGCTTCGACCACCCGGCGGTGGATGCCGGACTTGCCTTGGCTGTAGTTGAGGATAGCGGCGCAGATAATCGCCCGGGTTTGCTCATCAGAAAGCGGCGCACCAACGCCACAGGCATGGCTGAGCAAGGTGTTGCGCGACAGTTGGCTGAGTTGTTCGTCCTTGAGCGAAACATTGCACAAGGCCCCCAGGCCGGTATTGACGCCATAGGCGCGCTCGCCGCTTGCGACGATGCGCTGGACGATGGCCTGGGCATTGTCGATCCGCGCCCAAGTCTCAGTCGATAGCTCGAGCACAGCGCCAAAGCGGGCGACGGCGACGACCTCCTGCCAGCGCAGCGGGGCACCGGTGATTACGATTTTTTCAGCCTGGGACATTTAAAGCCTCATGCACATTAAAGTTGCCAATAACATTTGTGGCGTGGGGATTTATCTGTGGGAGCAAGGCTTGCCCGCGATAAAAGCAACGCGGTCTCTTTGGAACCGAGGCGCCTGCATCGCGAGCAAGCTTTGCTCCCACAGGTAAATCCCCTCTCCACAACGGAGTCCGGTCTTACACCACCGCCGCCCGCCGTTGCACAAACCGATCGACATACTCATCCGCCGGCGAGTGCAGGATCTCCCGAGGCGTGCCGACCTGGATCAGCTTGCCGTCCTTGAGAATCGCAATGCGATTGCCGATGCGCACGGCCTCGTCGAGGTCGTGGGTGATGAAGACGATGGTCTTGTGCAGGGTCTTTTGCAGTTCCAGCAACTGGTCCTGCATTTCCGCGCGGATCAGCGGGTCGAGGGCGCTGAAGGCTTCGTCCATCAGGATGATGTCGGTGTCCGCCGCCAAGGCCCGGGCCAGGCCGACGCGCTGGCGCATGCCGCCGGAAAGCTGGTGCGGGTATTTGTTCTCGTAGCCTTTCAGGCCCACGGTGTTGATCCAGTGCAACGCCCGTTCGGCGCACACCTGCTTGCTCTCGCCGCGCACTTTCAAGCCATAGGCGACATTGTCCAGCACGCTCTTGTGGGGCAGCAGGCCGAAGCTCTGGAACACCATGCTGATCTTGTGCCGGCGAAATTCGCGCAGGGCGTCCATGTCCAGTTGCAGGATGTCTTCACCGTCCACCAGGATCGCGCCGCTGGTAGGATCGATCAGCCGGTTGAAATGGCGCACCAACGTGGACTTGCCGGAACCGGACAGGCCCATGATCACGAAAATCTCACCGGTGCCGATGCTCAGCGACAAGTCGTTAACGCCGACCACGCAGCCGGTTTCGGCCAGCACCTGGTCCTTGGTCTTGTTCTGGCGAATCAGCTCCAGGGCTTCCTTGGAGCGATTGCCGAAAATCTTGAAGACATTCTTGACTTCGATCTTGCTGATGGCTGCGTTGCTCATTTGCTCACCTCATGCCGAGGACGACCATAGGCCTGGGTAATGCGGTCGATGACCACGGCGAGAATCACGATCGCCAGCCCGGCTTCCAGGCCGCGTCCGACGTTGAGGGTCTGGATGCCCACCAGCACGTCTTCACCCAGGCCACGGGCGCCGATCATCGAGGCGATGACCACCATCGACAGGGCCATCATGGTGGTCTGGTTGATCCCGGCCATGATGCTCGGCAGGGCCAGGGGCAGTTGCACGCCGAACAGCTGTTGCCAGCGGTTGGCGCCAAAGGCGTTGATGGCTTCCATCACTTCGCCATCCACCTGGCGGATGCCAAGGTCAGTCAGGCGAATCAGTGGCGGCGCGGCGTAGATCACCGTGGCGAAAATCGCCGGGACCTTGCCCAGGCCGAACAGCATCAACACCGGAATCAGGTACACGAAGCTCGGCATGGTCTGCATGATGTCCAGCAGCGGCATCAGCACCGAACGCAGGCGATTGCTGCGTGCCGAGAGAATGCCCAGCGGAATGCCGATCAACACCGAGATCAGCGTCGCCACCAGCATCAGGGCGAGGGTCTGCATCAGCTTGTCCCACAGGCCCACCGCGCCCACCAGAAACAGCAGGCCGACGATCACCGCCGTGGCGACGACCTTGCGGGTGGCGTGCCAGGCGATGCCGCCGACGATGGCCAGCATCAGCCACCAGGGCGCCATGCGCAGCAGGCCTTCGAGATTGACGATGGCCCACAGCAGCGTGTCGGAGATGTGCCTGAACACATCGCCATAGTTGGTCACCAGGGAGTCGACCCAACCGTTGACCCAATCGGCGATGGAGAAGGTAAAGCTTTCGGGAAACATAAGAGACTCTCGATCAAGTGGATGCGGTGAACGTCCCGGCCAGCCCCACGGTTGGCCGGGAAGTATTCGACCTACAGAGCCGCGTCGATTTTCTTGGCAGCGTCTTCGCTTACCCAGGCGTGCCAGACTTCAGGATGTTCCTTCAGGAAGATCTTCGCCAGTTTCGGCGACTCGATCCGCTCCTTGGCCATGCGCCCGAGGTTCTGGTTCAGGATATCGATCGGCAGGTTGACCTTTTCCAGCACCGCCACCAGTTCCGGAGCCTCGTCGTGGAAGGTCTTGGACAGGCCGACCTTGATGCTCACGCTTTTATCCACGCCTGGTTTTTCTTCCAGTTTCACCAGGTCCACCTGGCCCATCAGCGGCGTTGGCGACCAGTAGTAGAACAGGATCGGCTCGCCGCGCTTGTAGCTCGACAGCACCGCTGCATCCAGCGCCGGGCCGGTGCCTGGACGGAAGTTGGTGTAGGTTTTTTCCAGGCCATAGCTTTTCAACATTTCGCTGTTGTCCAGCTCGCAGGTCCAGCCAGCCGGGCAGTTATAGAAGCGGCCCTTGGACGGTTCTTCCGGGTCCTTGAACACGGCAGCGTACTGGCCCAGGTCAGCAATGTTCTTCAGGCCTGGTGCCTTGGCTTCGAGCTTGCGCTTGGCGTCGCCTTCCACCACGTAGCGCGGCACGTACCAGCCTTCGATGGCACCCACGACCGGGGCACCGACGCCAACCACCTTGCCGGCCTTCTCGGCCTTGTTCCAGACCTCACTGCGGCCGACCCACTCTTCGGCGAACACCTGGATGTCGTTGCTGCTCAGGGCGTTTTCCATGGTGATGGAGTTACCTGGCAGGCTGTCGGTCTTGCAGTCGTAGCCTTTTTCCAGCACCACTTGCAGGACGTCGGTCAGCAACATGCCGCTTTCCCAATTCAGGCCGGCGAACTTCACCGGTTTGCCCGACTCGCACCAACCCGCCGCTTGTGTGGCGCCGGCGCTGGCCAGCAGGCCCATGGAAAGCAATGTGGTCAGCAGGGTCTTGTTCGACTTCATTATGTGACGCTCCTAATCAGTTGGATTGGCTTACGGCAGTCAATAGGCATCCAGCCCTGTCAACGTCCCATCAGACCGCTTGGATGCGGCCCGCCCTGCTCGGTTGTGCGTCAACCGTGTCCTGCTCGATCGGCAGGATCAATTGATCGGGTACAGCGCTGTGCCACTTCTTGGCGACGACGTAATACAGCGCCGCCGGAACCACCAGGCCGATGATCCAGGAAATGTCCACACCACCCATGGCTGCCACCAGCGGACCGGTATAGAACTTGGTGGCGATAAACGGCAGTTGAACCAGGACGCCGAAGGCATAGACGCTGATGCCGAGGGCGTTCCAACGACCGTAGCGACCGTTCGGGTCGGCCAGTGCCGGCACGTCATAGCGCTCGCGAGTGATGCAGTAGTAGTCCACCAGGTTGATCGCGCTCCAAGGCGTAAAGAACGCCAGCAAGAACAGGATGAAGGACTTGAACGCACCGAGGAACGAGTGCTGGCCGAGCAGCGCGACCAGCGTCGCAGCGCCGACGATGACCAGCACGAAGATCAGGCGCTGCAGGCGCGTTACGTTCAGGTGACCACGAAAACCGCTGATGATGGTCGCGATGCACATGAAGCTGCCGTAGGAGTTGAGCGTGGAAATGGTGACCTTGCCGAATGCGATGCTGAAGTACAGCAGCGCAGCGGTGGCACCGGTGCCCCCCAGGCCCACGATGTAGGCCACTTCGTGACCGGCGAACTGCCCATTGGCCGATGCGGCGGCAAACACGCCGAGGATCATCGCCACCTGTGCGCCGATGACTGAACCGGCGCCCGCGGCAAAAAAGGTTTTCACCGAAGAAGTCTTGCTCGGCAGGTAACGCGAATAGTCCGCCACGTAGGGGCCGAAGGCGATCTGCCAGGATGCCGCGAGCGACACCGCAAGCAGGAAACTGCTCCAACTGAAATGGCGGATTTGCAAGAGTGCGCCAACGTCCGTCTGGCTCATCAGGCGAGCGAACAGGTAAACAAAGGCGATCACACCAAGGATGCTGGCGACACGGCCAATGAAGTGAATCACCCGATAACCGAGCACCGTGACCAGCACGATGACACTGGCGAAAATAAGGATGCCGACACTGTCGCTGACGCCAAACAACTGGCCCAGCGCCTGACCGGAAAGCACGGTTCCCGTTGCGGTGAAACCCAGGTACATCAGGCACACCAGCACGATCGGGATGGCCGCGCCATACACACCAAACTGCACCCGGCTGGAGATCATCTGCGGCAGGCCAAGCTTGGGCCCTTGCGCGGCATGCAGCGCCATGACGCCACCGCCGAGCAGTTGGCCGATCAGCAAACCGATCAACGACCAGAACACATCACCGCCAAGCACCACCGCCAATGCGCCGGTGACAATTGCCGTGATTTGCAGGTTGGCCCCCATCCAGAGGGTGAACTGGCTCAACAATCGGCCGTGTCTCTCCGTCTCCGGGATGTAGTCGATCGAACGTTTCTCGATCAACGGCTTGCTGCTTGCACGTGTGCTGGTGACAGCCATGGTTCAACCTCTGTGGATTGTTCTGATTACTGGATAACGCCCCTGTAGGAGCTGCCGAGTGCAACGAGGCTGCGATCTTTCCCCTGACATTTGAATCTCAAGCGAAAGATCGAGACCAAGATCAAAAGATCGCAGGCTTCGCCAGCTCCTACCCGGTAATCATCGGCAAGTTCAGCCCCTGTTCCTTGGCGCAATCGATGGCGATCTGGTAACCGGCATCGGCATGACGCATCACGCCCGTGGCCGGGTCGTTGTGCAGCACGCGGGCAATGCGCTCGGCCGCTTCATCGGTACCGTCGCAGACGATCACCATGCCCGAGTGCTGGGAGAAGCCCATGCCGACGCCGCCACCGTGGTGCAGCGACACCCAGGTCGCGCCGCTGGCGGTGTTGAGCAAGGCGTTGAGCAACGGCCAGTCGGAAACCGCATCGGAACCGTCCTGCATGGATTCGGTTTCACGGTTGGGGCTGGCCACGGAACCGGAGTCCAAGTGGTCGCGGCCGATCACGATCGGCGCCGACAATTCGCCGCTGCGCACCATCTCGTTGAAGGCCAGGCCCAGCTTGGCGCGTTGGCCCAGGCCAACCCAGCAGATACGTGCCGGCAAGCCCTGGAAGCTGATGCGCTCGCGGGCCATGTCCAGCCAGTTGTGCAGGTGGGCGTCGTCGGGGATCAGTTCCTTGACCTTGGCGTCGGTCTTGTAGATGTCCTGCGGATCACCCGACAGCGCGGCCCAGCGGAACGGGCCGATACCGCGGCAGAACAGCGGACGGATATAGGCCGGGACGAAACCAGGGAAGTCGAAGGCATTTTCGACGCCCTCTTCCTGGGCCATCTGGCGGATGTTGTTGCCGTAGTCGAAGGTCGGCACGCCCATTTTCTGGAAGGCCAGCATGGCTTTGACGTGGACGGCCATCGATTGCTTGGCGGCCTTCACCACGGCGGCGGGTTCGGTCTTGGCGCGGGCACGGTATTCGTCCCAGGTCCAGCCGGCCGGCAAGTAGCCGTTGAGTGGGTCGTGGGCGCTGGTCTGGTCGGTGACCATGTCTGGGCGCACCCCACGACGGACCATTTCCGGCAGGATCTCGGCAGCGTTCCCACACAGCGCGATGGAAATCGCCTTGCCTTCGGCGGTGTATTTCTCGATGCGCGCCAGGGCATCGTCGAGGTCCTTGGCTTGCTCGTCGACGTAGCGGGTTTTCAGGCGGAAATCGATGCTCACCTGTTGGCATTCGATGTTCAGCGAGCATGCACCGGCCAGGGTTGCGGCCAAGGGTTGCGCACCGCCCATGCCGCCCAGGCCGGCGGTCAGGACCCAGCGACCCTTGAGGTTGGAGTCATAGTGCTGGCGACCGGCCTCGACGAAGGTTTCATAAGTGCCTTGCACGATGCCCTGGCTGCCGATGTAGATCCAGCTGCCGGCGGTCATCTGGCCGTACATGGCCAGGCCCTTGGCGTCGAGTTCGTTGAAGTGCTCCCAACTGGCCCAATGCGGCACCAGGTTGGAGTTGGCGATCAGTACGCGAGGGGCGTTGCTGTGGGTCTTGAACACGCCCACCGGCTTGCCGGATTGCACCAGCAGGGTTTCGTCGTCGTTCAGGTTGGTCAGGCTTTCGACGATCTTGTCGTAGCACTCCCAGTTGCGTGCCGCGCGGCCAATGCCACCGTAGACCACCAGTTCCTTGGGGTTCTCGGCCACTTCCGGGTCGAGGTTGTTCATCAGCATGCGCAGCGGCGCTTCAGTCAGCCAGCTCTTGGCGGTCAGCGTGTTACCGCGAGGTGCACGGATTTCAACGTCACGGTATTTTTCAGGTTTGCGGGTAGCGTCGGTCACAGCAAAAACTCCTCAGCGATCAATCCAGACCAGCCCGGGCAGTGGGCAGCGATTCAGCGAACGTTGCGTTGAATATCGGTGACTCATACGCATACGTCTTTACTTGTATGTACAAGCATATGCAATCAAGCGGCCAACTTGTTGGGGGCGATATTCAGAAACGATTGGGGAATTGGCTGAAAGCCTTGTGATTTAAGGCCTGCTGAGCGGCATGAAATTTTTTAAGAGGGTTTTCGAGGGGGAAATCGGAGGGTCACAGAAGCGTGGTATTGCGCCACGCTGGGGCGTTCGGTAACAAGTTGGTGCGCAAGGAAGAAACAATGAGGTGAGCTTTTGTGGCGAGGGAGCTTGCTCCCGCTGGGCTTTTGTAGGAGCTGGCGAAGCCTGCGATCTTTTGATCTTTCGCTTGGGATTCAAGTGTCTTTGGAAAGATCGCAGCCTCGTTGCACTCGACAGCTCCTACACAGCTCCTACACAGCTCCTACAGGCCCAGCGGGAGCAAGCTCGCCACAAAAGCGCTGTCGCAGGACTTCTTTAGCGGGCGGTCAGCTCGATCACGCAGCATTGACCGTGAGTGGAGACATCCACCAACCCGGTGTTACCGCTCAGTTGCAAACAGTCGTAGAGGCCCAAGTCCACGGCGGACTCACCGATCTTGATAGCCAGTCCCGGGGCGGCACTGAACACCAGTACCGTTTGCGCGTCACTGAAAAACCGCTGCTGGCCGCCCAACCACTGCAACCGCGCGCGGTAACGCTGCGGCGCGTAGATCAGGTTGAAGTCGCGAATCGGTCCGCCCAGCAATGTGCAAAACACATGGCTCTCGCCGCTGAACGTAAAAGGGTCCAGCGGATGCAAAGCCCGCGTGACTTGGCCATCGACGTTCAGTGTCATGCCGTCCCCCTGCAAGACACTGATGACCCGCTCGTAACCGGCGAAGGTGGAAAAACCGCCCGACTCACCGATATCGGCAATCGACAGGCGCCAGCCGAAACCTTCCAGGCCGGCTCCGGCATCGCGAGTGATTTCTTCGGTGCTGCCGCCACCGTTTTTCCACGGCATGCGTGGGTAGTCCGCCGCGCGTAAAACCTTCAAATGGCTCATTTATGAAAGCGCCCTTCCAGACTGTGACGGGAGCCCGGGTGGATCAGGCGTGCGGCGGTCACCGGCTGGCGTCCGGACCAGGTACGGCGACGGATCAACAGGCACGGCTCGCCCCTTTCGATCTGCAGCAACTTGCATTCGCTCGGCTCGGCCAGGATCGCCTCGACCACATGCTCGCCTTCGGTCAGCGGCGCGACCTGGTTCAGATAGGCGTAGGGCGTTTGCACGGTGAAGTCCTGCTTGAGGTAGTCCGGCGCCACCAGTGCGTTGACGAAACGGTCCTCGATTTGCACAGGGATGTCGTTCTCGAAATGCACGATCAGCGAATGAAACACCTTCTGGCCTTCGCGCATGTCCAGGGCCAGGGCCCGCTCGGAACCGGCCGCCTCTTCTTCCAAGGTGATGACCTTGCAGGTGTGGCGATGGCCACGGGAGGCGATTTCGTCGGCGATGTTATGCACTTCGAACAATGCGGACTGGCTCTTGGGCTCGGCCACGAAGGTGCCGACGCCCTGCATGCGCACCAACAGGCCGTCGGCGGTCATTTCCCGCAGCGCACGGTTGATGGTCATGCGACTGAAGCCCAGTTGGCTGACCAGTTCGCTTTCCGACGGCACGCGGTAATGCGGCGGCCAGTTTCCACTGTCGATCTGCTGGGTGATCATCTGTTTGACGCGGGCGTACAGGGGTGCCGGACTGTCACCCATGTTTGCGGCCAGCGGCGGTTTGGCAGGCGGAGTCGGCACGGCGGTTCCCTGTTCTGCGGATAAGGTTGCTAGCTTGCCGGAGTTTACCGGCCAGGCAAACGTCTGTATATGTATATACAAATTACGCACGATGAGGTTGAACCATGTCCGCCTTCTTTGCCGAACGCGCGCTGCTGCCTAGTGGATGGGCCCATGATGTACGTCTTGAGGTCGATGCCGAAGGCGTCCTGACCCATATCCAGGCCGATTCCCACGCAGACGGCGCCGAGCGGCTGGGCGGTCCGCTGTTGCCGGGCATGCCGAACCTGCACTCCCATGCCTTCCAACGGGCGATGGCCGGGCTGGCGGAAGTGGCGGGCAATCCCAACGACAGTTTCTGGACCTGGCGCGACTTGATGTACCGCCTCGTCGGAAAAATCAGTCCCGACCAACTCGGCATCATCGCCCGCCAGCTGTACATCGAAATGCTCAAGGCCGGCTACACCTCGGTCGCCGAATTCCACTATGTGCACCACGACACCGATGGCGCGCCCTACGCCGACCCGGCGGAGCTGGCCCTGCGCATCAGCCACGCCGCCAGCGCTGCCGGTATCGGCCTGACGCTGCTGCCGGTGCTCTACAGCCACTCCGGTTTTGGCGGCCAGGCGCCCAATGACGGGCAGCGCCGGTTCATCAACAGCACCGAAAACTACTTGAAGCTTCAGTCACGCTTGCAGCCGATCCTGGCCGGGCAGCCGTCCCAGGCGCTGGGTCTGTGCTTCCACTCGCTGCGCGCCGTGACACCCGGGCAGATTCAGGATGTGCTGGCCTCCAGTGACCGTGAGTGCCCGGTGCACATTCACATTGCCGAGCAGCAGAAGGAAGTCGACGATTGCCTGAGCTGGAGTGGCGCCCGCCCGCTGCAATGGCTGTACGAAAACACCGAAGTCGACCAGCGCTGGTGCCTGGTCCACGCCACCCACGCCAACGCCCAGGAAGTCAGCCTCATGGCCAGGAGCCGGGCGATTGCTGGCCTGTGCCTGACCACCGAAGCCAACCTGGGGGACGGGATTTTCCCGGCCGTGGATTTCCTCGCCCAGGGCGGGCGCCTGGGGATCGGCTCTGACAGCCATGTATCGCTGAGCGTGGTAGAAGAACTGCGCTGGCTGGAATATGGCCAGCGCCTGCGGGATCAACGGCGCAACCGCTTGTATCGAGCGGACCAGCCGATGGTCGGCCGCACCCTGTTCGATGCGGCGCTGGAAGGCGGTGCCCAGGCCCTGGGGCAACCGATCGGCGCCCTCGAAATCGGCAAGCGCGCCGACTGGCTGGTGCTCGATGGCAGCGACCCATACCTGGCCACGGCCCAGGGCGACGGGATCCTCAATCGCTGGCTGTTTGCCGGCGGCGATCGCCAGGTGCGCGATGTGATGGTCGGCGGCCGGTGGGTGGTGCGCGATGGTCGGCATGCCGGCGAAGAGCAAAGCGCCCGGGCGTTTACCCAGGTACTGCGCGAACTTTTAGGCTGACGCGGATAAAAAATGTGGGAGCGAGCTTGCTCGCGATGAGGCCTTTACCTTCAACATACATGTTGACTGAAAGTCCGCTATCGCGAGCAAGCTCGCTCCCACATTGGCTTTCGGGTGGCAGTTAGTCCGAGGTCTTGGCCATCTGCCGATCCGACGCGCGCCAGATCAAGCGCGTGGTGTCGTAGCCCTGCTGGCGCGCGATGCTCAGCAGTTCCTCGCGCACGACGCTATTGACGGTCGGTGTACGGGACAGCAGCCACATGTGGCGACGGCTTGGGTCGCCGACGATGGCGGTCTTGTAGTCATCGCTGACGTACAACACCCAGTATTGCCCTTTCGCCACCCCCGGCACGATCCGCGAAAACCAGTTATCAAACTCGACCCAGAGCTTGTCGGTCTTGCCCGGCACCTGCGGCGTGGCGGTGCCCCTGGCTTCTTCCCACTGCCAGTCCGAGGTCAGGCAGCGATTGAGCACACCCACGTTGCCGTCTGGCTTGAGGGTGTAGTGAGCTTCCGATTGCGCGCAATTGCGCTGGAAGTACATGGGCAGGCGGGCCAATTCATACCAGGTCCCTTGGTAACGCTTGAGATTGACGCTGTTGACCGTCTTGGGTGCCAGCGGATCTTCGCCAGAAGTGGCACAGCCAGCCAAAATCAGGCCAGCTAAAAGCACAAACACTAACCGCATCATTATTTTTCTCCCGCAGGCCTCTGGCCTCGGTTTACTTCAGGCCTTGGCCGGAAAACATCAACACTTTGTCACCGGCGTACTGCACGCTGATAAAGCTTTTCTGGTCGCCCCAGGTGCAACTGGACATTCCGAGCGCGCCTGAACAATCGGTCGGTTTCCCCAGTAACGTTTCGACTTCGGACTTGGGCATGCCAGCCGACAGCTTCGAGTAGTTTTCCTGGTTGACCTTGCTGCATGCAGTCAATACGACACACACAAACAACAAGGCGATAGATCGCAGCGACATGGTGTAACTCCTGGAACGGAAGGGGGGTGGCAGGTGCCAACCAGAAGCTTAGAAGAGAAAACCCCTATCTGGTTCCCCGGCACCCCCGGTATTTATTGGGTCTGGCCAGGTGTTTCATCGGTGAAACACTCACTTTGTGACAGCGTCGTGCATTTCGTCGGAATTGAACCGCTACCGGCTGATGGGGCGCTCTGGCACGCCGATAAAAAGAAACAGCGCAAACGAATGCGTTATGGCAAATTGACGGCCCGTCCTGACCCGTCCCTCCGCGGTAGTGTTATTAATGACCAGAAACATGAAATTCAGCCATAAAATCCTGCTGGCTGCCGCCCTCGTGGTGGCCGTTGCATTCGCCTGTTTCATCCTGTTCAACGACTATCGTCAACGCCAGAGCTTGAACGCCAGCACCGAAACCTCCATGCAGGAACTCGGCAGCCTGACCAGCCGTAACATCCAGACGTGGGTCGATGGCCGCATCCAGTTGCTGCAATCGCTGGCCCAGCAGATTGCCGTGGACGGCAGCAGCGCCGACAGCCTCAAGCGCGCCGTGGGCCTGCCGGCCTACACCGGCAATTTCCAGCTCAGTTATTTTGGCGGCACCGACGGCGTGATGTTCTCGGTACCGGCCGGCAATCGCGCCGCCGACTACGACCCGCGCGCCCGTGGCTGGTACAAGGCCGCCAACAGCGCACAGCAAACCATCGTCACCGAACCCTACATCGCCGCCTCGTCGGGCAAGCTGGTGATCACCGTCGCCACTCCGGTGCAGCACCAGAACCAGATGATCGGCGTGGCCGGTGCGGACATCGACCTGTCCAGCGTCAGCGCCATCATCAACTCGCTGAACTTCGGCGGCCACGGCCACGCGTTCATCGTCAGCGCCGACGGCAAGATACTGATCCACCCCGACAGCAAGCGCGTGCTCAAGACCCTGGCCGAGGCCTACCCCAACGGCGCGCCGCAAATCAGCCCGGGCGTGAAAGAAGTCGACCTCGACGGCAAGACCCAATTCATCTCCTTCACCCACGTTAACGGCGTGCCGGGAGCCGACTGGTACGTGGCGCTGGTGCTCGACAAGGACACCGCGCTGGCGATGCTCAGTGAGTTCCGTACGTCGGCGCTGATCGCCATGGCCATCGCCGTGGTCTTCATCATCGCCCTGCTCGGCATGTTGATCCGCGTGCTGATGCAACCGCTGCTGACCATGGGCCGCGCCATGCACGACATCGCCGAAGGCGAAGGCGACCTGACCCGGCGCCTGGTCATCCACGGCCACGACGAATTCGGCGCGCTTGGGACTTCGTTCAACCGCTTTGTCGAGCGCATTCATACCTCGATCCGTGAAGTGGCCTCGGCCACCGGCCAGGTCAACGAAGTCGCGCTGCGCGTGGTCAGCGCGTCCAACTCATCGATGTTCAACTCCGACCAGCAAGCTTCGCGCACCAGCAGCGTGGCCGCGGCCATCAACCAGCTCGGTGCCGCCGCCCAGGAAATCGCCCAGAACGCCGCCCTCGCCTCGCAGCATTCCAGCGATGCGCGCAGCCTGGCTGAAGATGGCCAACAAGTGGTGGATAAAACCATCGCGGCCATGCAGCAGTTGTCGGCCAAGATCAGCGATTCGTGCGGCAACATCGAAACCTTGAACAGCAACACGGTGAACATCGGCCAGATTCTTGAGGTGATCACCAGCATTTCCCAGCAGACCAACCTGCTCGCCCTCAACGCCGCCATTGAAGCGGCCCGTGCCGGTGAAGCCGGACGCGGCTTCGCGGTGGTCGCCGATGAAGTACGCAACCTGGCCCACCGCACCCAGGATTCGGCGCAGCAGGTGCAGAAAATGATCGAAGAACTGCAAGTCGGCGCCCGGGAAGCGGTGCTGACCATGACCGACAGCCAGCGCCAGAGCGAAAGCAGCGTCGGCATCGCCAACCAGGCCGGCGAACGCCTGGGCAGCGTGACCCAGCGTATTGGTGAAATCGACGGCATGAACCAGTCCGTGGCCACCGCCACCGAAGAACAGACCGCCGTGGTGGAGTCGATCAACGTCGACATCACCGAGATCAACACCCTGAACCAGGAAGGCGTGGAAAACCTGCAAGCCACCTTGCGGGCCTGTGCCGACCTTGAACAGCAGGCGGCGCGGTTGAAGCAGTTGGTAGGTAGTTTCCGGATCTAGTGCCTGGAATGACCCCATCGCGAGCAAGCTCGCTCCTACAGTAGATATCTTTGCCACAAAGATCTCTTTGGGAGCGAGCTTGCTCGCGATAGCGGCATCAGCCTCGCAGGAATTATATCAACACAGCCTGACGTAAGACTGAATTAAGACTAAACTCAGTCCATTCACTCTTTCGAGGCCAGCACCCATGAAGCTGTCATCCCAAATCAAACCCATCAGCTATTTGAAGAGCCACACCGCCGAAATCGTCAAGAGCATCACAGAAAGCAGAGAGCCTTTGATCATCACTCAAAACGGTGAAGCCAAGCTCGTGGTTATGGATGTAAAAAGCTTCGAAGAACAAGAAGACACCATGGCGCTGTTAAAGCTATTGGCAATGGGCAACCATGAAATTGAAAACGGTAAATTCAGAGAAATTGAAGATGTCTTCAGTGATCTGGACAAGGCCGATGTCCAATGAGGTTAAAGATTGTCATTCTTCAGTCGGCTGAAACAGATCTTAAAGAGCTTCGCGCCTATCTCATCGAACGGTTTTCTTTCCAGACCTGGCAAAACACTTATGCCAGCCTGAAAACGGCGATCCGTCATTTGGAAACCTTGCCTTATGCGGGATCGATTCCAGAAGAAATCGAAAGACTGAATCTCGGTCAGTACCGTCAGATATTGTCAGGGATGAACCGAATCATTTATGAGGTGCGGGGCCAAACGATTTATATCCATATCATTGCCGATAACCGCAAGAGCTTGCCCACGCTGCTAATGAAGCGATTGCTTCGAAGCAGTCATTGACAACTCACTAGAACCTGGACCCCGGCCTGGTCAAGAATTCCACTTCCTCAGCCGTGGACTCGCGCCCCAACACCGCATTGCGATGGGGAAAGCGCCCAAACCGGGCAATGATCTTCTGATGCCGCTCGGCATAATCGAGGTTGTCTTCAAACACCGCCCGCTGCGCCTCCGGTTGTTCTCGCACCAGGTCGATAAACCGCGATACGGCCTCGTTCTGCACCGCGAGGTTTTCGCAGTGTTCGAGCACGAGGTAGACGAATACGCGTTGGATCGGTTTGAGTTGCCGGTCGAAACCCGCCGCCATGCCCTGGGCCACCAGCGCTTGGGCACGCAGGTCACCGGAGAAGGCCTTGGGGGTGTCGCGAAAGATCATTCGCGGGAGTTGGTCGAGTAGCAGCACCAGGGCCAGCCAACCTTCCGGGCGTTGCGCCCAGTCGGTCAATCCACCGGCCAGTGCCTGCTCGACCCGATCGCCGAAGCGCTCTTGCGCCTGGCGATCATGGCGTTTGCCGAACCATAGCTTGCCTCTGTCAGCCGATATTTCGTCCGGTGTCTTGGCTGAACCAAACCACCAATCGAGCAACGGCTGCCAGGGCTCGGCCATGATTTATTCCTTGTGGTAAGCCGTAACGCGCGCCACTTCTTCCTTCGAGCCGAGGAACACTGCTACGCGCTGGTGCAGGCCGTCGGGCTTGATATCGAGGATGCGCTGGTGGCCGTCGGTGGAAGCGCCGCCGGCCTGTTCCACCAGGAACGACATCGGGTTGGCTTCGTACATCAGGCGCAGCTTGCCCGGCTTGGACGGCTCACGGCTGTCGCGCGGGTACATGAACAGACCGCCACGGGTCAGGATACGGTGCACATCGGCAACCATCGCGGCGACCCAGCGCATGTTGTAGTTCTTTTTCAGCGGGCCTTCTTCGCCCGCCAGCAATTCTTCGACGTAGCGTTTTACCGGGGCTTCCCAGTGACGCTGGTTGGACATGTTGATGGCGAATTCCTGGGTAGTTTCAGGAATGGTGATGTCTTCGTGGGTCAGTACGAAGCTGCCCATCTCGCGGTCCAGGGTGAAGCCCTTGACGCCGTCGCCCAGGGTCAGCACCAGCATGGTCTGAGGGCCGTAGATGGCATAACCGGCGGCGACCTGTTCGGTGCCTGGCTGCAGGAAGGCCTTTTCATTCAAGGCTTCGTTCTGGCTCAGGTGCTCGTTCGGGCAACGCAGTACCGAGAAGATGGTGCCAACTGGTGCGTTGATGTCGATGTTCGACGAACCGTCCAGTGGGTCGAACACCAGCAGGTAGGCACCCTTGGGGTATTTGCCCGGGATCTGGTAGGCATTGTCCATTTCCTCGGACGCCATGCCGGCCAGGTGACCGCCCCATTCGTTGGCTTCGAGCAGGATTTCGTTGGACAGCACGTCGAGCTTCTTCTGCACTTCGCCCTGCACGTTTTCGGTGCCCATGCTGCCCAGGACACCACCCAGCGCGCCTTTGGAGACGGCGTGGCTGATCTCCTTGCATGCACGCGCCACCACTTCGATCAAAAAGCGCAGATCGGCAGGGGTGTTGTTGCTGCGGGTCTGCTCAATCAAATAGCGACTCAAGGTAACGCGGGACATGGACGGCTCCGAAGAATAGGGGGCGGAAAAACCAGCGCAGTTTAGCGCGAGTCGGGACTTAATTCCTCCTATGAGACGGGGAATGGAGGATTGAGTTCATATCCAGGCCTGCCAACCTGCGTAGGAGCTGTCGAGCGAAGCGAGGCTGCGATCTTTTGATCTTGATCTTTCACGCCAAGATTCAATTGCCTGGGACAAGATCGCAGCCTCGCTTCGCTCGACAGCTCCTACGGGGATTTGACGGGCGGCTTGCGCAACAGGCTGAACGCCATCGCCGCAAGGAACAGCACGCTGAGCAGCAGCACCGCCCACAAGCCGATTTTCTTCCAATTGGTATCGACCGTCGCAGGCGTGGTTGCCGTGGCCGCAGCCGGGGTGGACGTGGCCGCGCCGTTCACGGTCGCCGTACCCAGCGTCGCCAGGCGCGACGGTTTGTAATCGGGCACCAGCGTGGTCAAGGGCAAGCTGGCCGCTTTCACTGTCGCGCTGCCCAGGGCCAGGCTGTAGGGCCCTTCGCCGCGCGCCAGAAACACCACCTGGGTCGGACGCACGGCAAAGCGCAGGGCCGGGGCTTCGCTACCCAAGCCGCCGCCACGCTCGTCCACGGTCAATTTCAATTGCTGCACGGTCTGGCCGGACAGTTGCAATTGGTTTTGCAGCACATCCTGGCCGTTCTGGGTCAGGCGATAGAGCAAGCCACTGCCCAGCGGTTGCCACGGATGGCTGCTTTCACGGCGACCGGCCAAGGTCACTGGCGCCAGGCTGTTGGCCTGGCTCAGCTCGACCTGCACCTGCTCGATGTTCAGCCCCATGGGCAACTGCCAGGTGTATTCACCGGCCTTCGTGGTGCTGCCGGCCAATGGCTGCGACCAGGCCAACGGCAACGGCAGGCTTTCGCGGCTGGCGCTTTGCAGTTGGGCCGAGGTCAGGATCGGCGCGGAGGACGGCGAATCCCACAACAATCGCAGGTAACGCGCCGATTGCCCCGGCAAGCTCACTTCATGCTGCTCGACCCGCTCATCGGCAAAGGTCAAGCGCGCCACCTGGCCTTCACCCCACGACTGCCAGTGTTGCAAGTCGTCACTGGCTTCGATGGTGAACCGCTGGAAACCGTCGCGCTCACTGGTCCAGTCGAGGACCAATTGCTGCAACGGCGCCTTGATCGCGCTGGCATCCAGCAACCAGCCACGCAGCTCCTCCTCCCCTGCTTCGAGCCGGCTGGAGGGTTGGACTTCCACCAAGGTGCCGTTGGCATTCGATTGCACCCGCACACTGGGCGCGCGCTCGTTGTCATCTGCGGCGTTGTACAGCGGGAACCACTTCACGTCGGTGAGGGTGCGGTTTTCCCGGCTCTGGGCCGACTCACGCACCAGGGCGTAGGCCTGGGCCTGGCCGGCCGCGTTGAAGACCCGCAGATCGCTCAGGTCGGTCTGCCGTGCCTGCAACTGCACGTCCAGCGGCAATGGGAGCCGATACCACGGCCCTTCACCGCTCAAGACCAATGGCACCTGATGGGCGAAATCCGCCGGTTGCTCCTGGGCCACGGCCGACAATGCCGCCCATAACCCCACCACGCCCAGCCCGATCCGACTCAACTTGCGACTCAAGACGACACTCCCTCACTGACAGGCATAGGCGGCTCATCCTGCGCGACCGTCTCCGGGCGCTTGGGCGGCAGCGGCGCAAAATAGCCCACTACCAGCAGCAACACGCCTACACCGATAAACGAAACAATCCGCGCCAGACCGCCACGGTTACTCAATTCGACAAAGAACAGCTTGGCCACGACCACCGCGATCAACGCCGCGCCGATCAGCCACACTTCACGACGGTGGCGCAAATGCCCACCGATCATCAGGCCCAGGGCAATCAGGGTCCAGACAATGGACAAGCCGGCCTGCACGAACATCGACTCGAGCAGCGCATCCAGTTCGTACGGGACACCCATCCACTGGTGGGCAGTGCGCATCACCAGGGCGGTGAAGAACGCGAACAGCGACACACCGGCGATCAACTGGGCGATGTGCCCGACGCGATTCCAACGGTTCGTCGATTGCGCCACGGCGTTGCGGGCCCACACATAGATACCGAACAAGGCGAACAGCAGGCCCAGCTCCAAGGGATTGAGCAACGGCACATAAGGCAGCGGCTCTGAGTTGCCATCGCTGAAGGTGTTGGTCAGCCAGAACCAACCGAGCATCAACAGCGCCATCGGCGCCGCCGCATAGACACGGTATTCGCGCGGTTGGGCCGATACCGGCCACGGCAAGGTACGCGGCGTGGCCATCAGCACCAGGTAAAGACCTGGCAGGACCGCCCAGGCCAGCCAGCGCCAGGCGTTGTACTGCTCGGACAGCAACAGCAGGCCGTAACGCAACTCCAGCATCAACACCGCCATCAGCAACCAGCAACCGAGCACGTGGGCCGTACTGCGCGCCGAGGCCGGCAGCATCGGCGCCAGGCGCTTGAGAGAGAGGAAATGCACGGCAAATACCGCCAGCCAGGCCAGCCAGCCGAAATTCGCCGCCGGGTGATAGTGGCTGTGCCATGTTGCTACCAGCACACAGCCCGCCGCCGGGATCAACAAGGTGCACAGCAGCCCCAGCGCCGGCCATTTCAACCGCTGCGCCAAGACCGTCCATACCGCCACGCTGATCGCCGCAACCAGCAGCAGCCAGCTGCCTTGCAGGTTCGCCGGGGCAAAGCGCAATACTTCGCTGACCCACGCCAGCGCCCACCAACCGGCGCCCCAGATCAGCAGCAGCTCGGACAGGCGCTGCAAGCCCAAGGCCTCGAGTTCCTGCGCCGCGTGCGCCCGTTGCAGGCGCCATGCGCCCACCAGCGCTGCCAGCCCCAGCACCAGCGGCGTCCAGAAGCCGCTATGGGCCAGCGGTCGCAGATCCTCGGCGTTGAGCGGCCCCAACAGCGCCGGCCCCGCCGTCAGGAACGCCGCGCCGCCCAGCAGTTGCAGCAGCAGGCCGAAGACAAAACTCACGCGCTGTTTCAGGTACAGGCTCAGCCAGATGATCAACAAGCCGCTGGCCGCCCACACACCGCTCGCCGTTTGCCACGGCAGGACGAACAGCACCGCAAGATTGATCAGCACCAGCCCCGCCAGCAACACCACCGACAAGCCGCGCAGCAACCGGACATCGTTGCGCACCATGTCGTCACGTGCCGCCAGCAACATGCCGCCAATCAACGCCAGGCCGATCAGCGAGGCGCTGAGCAAACCGCTCCAGCCAGCGCTGAACACCGCCGTCGAATCCACTTCGGCGCCTTGCAAGCGCAACAGGAACAGCGCGCCGCCAAGCAATTGCACCCCAAATGCGCTGAACAGGAAGCTGCGCGACTGCAGGCGCAGGCCAACAAACAGCGTTGCCAATCCAGCCAGGGCCCAGGTAATGGCGGTGCCGTGGGTGAAGAAGAACAGCGGTGCCAGCAGATAGAGGAAACTCAACCCCAGCACAGCCAGCACCGGCAGGCCTCGGCGCTCCCAATTGGCGCTGTGTCCGGGCTCAGCCTTGTGCAGTTGGTAGAAGGTGAACAGCAAGGCGCCGCCGAGCATCAACGCGCCCAGCGGTGAACCATCGAGCAGGCTGCCGTCGCCGATACGCAATTCGCTGACGAACGCCAGTGCCGAGCCCAACTGCAGCAACAAGGCAAAAGCCCGGGCGAATGGGCGCTGCTGGCGCAGGCCCAGCCAGAAGATCCCCGCGCCTTCCACGGCCCACGCCGCTGCGGTCCAGCGGGCATCGAGCCCCAAGGGGATCGCCAGGCTGGCGAAAATCACCCCCAGGGCAAGGCAGGTTTCCGCCAGCAGCAGGGCGCGGCCGCCCATCAATACCCGCGCCAGCCCCATGTAGATCATGCCCAGGGCCAAGGCGCTGAACGCAGCGGCGAACTCAAAATGCTGCACCAACGCGAACTGCAAGCCGAAGCCCACCAGCGGCGGGCCGAACAGCATGGTGCCGTCCACGTAATCGCCCTTGCGCGCCGACCAGTGCAACAGCGCGGCGCGGCTGGCGTCTTCGGGAGCATCGCGCATTTCCAGCAACTTGCGCCGGGTGAACAGCAAGCCAATCGCCAGGTAGATAAGGAAGAACAGAATCAGGAAAGGCTCGGTACTCCAGAGCAATTCCGGTGTGTAGGAACGCATGCCCCAGGCGAAACCGATGCCGAAGGTGCCGACAAAGCCGATCAGGTTGAGCAGGCGCCAGGCCTTGAACCAGGCAATCGCGAGGATGCCGGCGTTGAGCAGGATGAAATAGCTGAACAGCGCGACGTGGTTGCCGCTGCCGGTGGAGGTCAGGATCGGCGCGGCAAACCCACCCAGCGCCGCAGCCGCCGCCAGGCCCAGGGCGTTCTGGGTAATCGCCAGGATTGCCGAGAACACCGTCACCGCGACCAGCAAGCCCAGGGCCGCCTTGGAGTCGAGCAACGGATGCAAGCGCATGGCCGCGAACACCGTCAGGTACAGCACCGCGATCCCTGTTCCCTGGAGCATCAGCGCATAGCTGCTGTTGCGTTGGCGCAACCACCAGCCCAGGCCCAACAGGCCCAACGCGCTGGCCGCGACGCCGGCGTAACGCAATTCGATCGGCACCACCATGCCTTCGGTGGCGTAGCGCAGCAAAAACGCCAGGCCGAGGAACAACAGCACCACACCGACCCGCAGCACCGTGTTGCCGCCGAACAGCCAGTTGCGCGCGCCAATCAGGGCGCGGTCGAACAGATTCGGGCCACGGGGGGCCGCGGGTTTCGAAACCCTCGGTTCCAAGGGCATCGGCTCCAGGGGCAGTGGCGCGAAGTCGCGGTCGGCACGCCGGCTGGAAGTGGTTGGCGCGGGCTTCCAAACGTCATCGGGCAACGGTTGGCTGGCTTGGGTGGCCATCGTGGAAACGGGATCGAGATCTGGCGGCAACTCCCAGACGAGCTCTGGCTCGGTGCCCGCTTCGGGCTTCGCGGCCTGGGGTACGACAACCTCGGGCGCTGGCGCCGGCTCACTCGATGCGGCAACGGCCCCGCGCTCGAACACTGCCAGGCGTGCCTCCAACGTGAGCAAGCTCTGCTGGGCCTCTTGCAACAAGATCTGTTGCTTGGCCGCCTGGATACCCAGGCGCCCCAATCGAAACGCCTGGGCGATGCCAAGCCCCACCAAGGCGCCTATCAGCGCATCGGCGAACGACTCGTCCACCACCCAGCCGAGTGCCAGGCCCAACAGCGTCAAGATCCATTGCATGGTCGATATCCCTAAGCGGCCCGTTGCGGGCGTAACCGGGGTGATGCGGTGCCTGGATCAGTCTAGTGGAAACCCCCAAACCCTGTGGGAGCGAGCTGTGTGGGAGCAAAGCTTGCTCGCGATCCAGGCGCTGCGGTCCTCAAGAGACCGCGGCGTTTTCATCGCGGGCAAGCCTTGCTCCTTGGCATTTCCAGTGCTGAGCCCGGCCACACCCCAGCCCGGCGAAACTGGCGCCTAGTATATCGACGAAGCCCAATCGCCGTTGGGCTTCGCTCACATTTCTTACAGCAAATGCTACTCCAGGGCTTTCCAGATGTCGGTGGCATATTCGCGGATGGTCCGGTCCGAAGAGAACCAGCCCATGCGCGCGGTGTTGAGCACCGCCGAACGCCACCATTGCTTGGAGTCGTGCCAACGCTCTTCGACCTTGGCCTGGGCGTTCCAGTACGAGTCGAAGTCGGCGCAGACCAGGAAGCGGTCGTAGTCCACCAACGAGTCCACAAGCCCGGCGTAGCGCATCGGATCATCCGGCGAGAACACCCCGCCACGAATCGCCTGCAGCACATCATTGAGCCGATGGGACGCGGCGATGTCCGGCGCGGCGCTGAACTCACCGTTTTGCTTGCGGGCCTCCACCTGCTCGGCGGTCAGGCCGAAGATGAACATGTGCTCACCGCCGACGCGCTCATGCATCTCCACGTTGGCGCCGTCCATGGTGCCGATGGTCAGCGCGCCGTTGAGGCCGAACTTCATGTTGCTGGTGCCCGACGCCTCGAAACCGGCCGTGGATATCTGCTCCGACAGGTCCGCCGCCGGGATGATGCTTTCGGCCAGGCTGACGTTGTAGTTGGGCAGGAACACCACTTTGAGCAAGCCACGCACGGTCGGGTCGTTGTTCACCACCCGGGCGATGTCGTTGGTCAGCTTGATGATGAGCTTGGCCTGGTGATAACTGGCGGCGGCCTTGCCGGCGAAGATCTTCACCCGCGGCACCCAGTCCACTTCCGGCTCGGCGCGGATCGCCTGGTACAGCGCCACGGTGTGCATCAGGTTGAGCAACTGGCGCTTGTACTCGTGGATTCGCTTGACCTGCACGTCGAACATCGCCGCCGGGTTCACGGCAATCCCCAGCCGCTCGTGGATCAGGTAAGCCAGGGCTTTCTTGCTGTGCAGGCGCTGCTCGGCGAACTGCTTGCGAAACGCCGGCTTGTCGGCAAACGGTTCCAGTTCGATCAGGCGCTCCTCAGGGTTGTCGAGCACGCTCGGGCCGAGGGCATCGACCATCATCGAGGTCAATTCGGCGTTGGCCTGGAACAACCAGCGGCGGAAGGTGATGCCGTTGGTCTTGTTGTTGATCCGATCCGGATAGAGCTTGTGCAGCTCGGAAAACACCGTGCTGCGCATCAACTGGGTATGCAACCCGGACACGCCGTTGACGCTGTGGGAACCGAGGAACGCCAGGTTGCCCATACGCACCCGGCGACCGTTGTCCTCTTCGATCAGCGAAACCGAGCGCAGCACATCGAAATCGTGCACGCCCTTGGCCCGCAGTGAATCGATGTGCTGGGCGTTGATCAGGTAGATGATCTGCATGTGCCGGGGCAACATGCGCTCCATCAGCCCCACCGGCCAGGTCTCCAGGGCTTCGGGCAGCAACGTGTGGTTGGTGTAGGACAGTGTGTCCTGGGTGATCTGCCAGGCCGCGTCCCAAGCCACGTCGTAGACGTCCACCAGTTGGCGCATCAGCTCGGCCACGGCAATGGACGGGTGAGTGTCGTTGAGCTGGATCGCGGCGTGGTCGCCCAGGGTCAGCACCGAGGTGTGCATGTTGCGATGACGGCGCAGCAGGTCTTGCAGCGAGGCGGCCACGAAGAAGTATTCCTGGCGCAGACGCAGTTCCTGGCCAGCCTCGGTGCTGTCGGCCGGGTACAGCACGCGGGAAATACTTTCGGCCCGGGCCACTTCGGCTACCGCACCCAAGTGGTCGCCAGCGTTGAAGCGTTCCAGGTGCAGGTCTTCCACGGCTCGGGCGCGCCACAGGCGCAGGGTATTGACGCTGGCACCGCGCCAGCCCACCACTGGCGTGTCATAGGCAATCGCCCGCACGGTTTCGGCCGGGGACCAGACTTGGCGGGTCTTGCCGGCGTCGTCGGTCACGGTTTCGACGCTGCCACCAAAGCCGATCGGATACACCACTTCCGGCCGCTCGAACTCCCAAGGGTTGCCGAAATCCAGCCAGTGTTCGGTCTGCTCCTGCTGCCAGCCGTCAACGATGGCCTGGCGGAACAGGCCGTGTTCATAACGGATGCCGTAGCCGTGGCCGGCGATGCCCAGGGTCGACATGCTTTCCATGAAGCACGCGGCCAAGCGGCCAAGACCGCCGTTGCCCAGCGCCGCATCCGGCTCGAGCAGACGAATGCGTTCCAGGTCCACGCCCAGCTCGGTCAGCGCCTCGCGCGCCGTGTCCAGCAGGCCGAGGTTGCTCAGACTGTCGTAGAGCAAGCGACCGATGAGGAATTCCAGGGAGAGGTAATAGACGCGCTTCTGGCCCTTGCGGTAGATCTGTCGCGTGTGATCCATCCAGTGTTCGACCATGTGGTCGCGGGCGGCGAGGGCGATGGCTTCGAACCAATCGTGATCAAACGCATGATCCGGGTCCTTGCCGACGGCATAAGTGAGTTTGGTCAACACGGCGTCGCGAAATGCGGCAACTTCAGCTTCGCGAACAAGTGGTTCTTGAGTCATTGATAAGACCTCGAACGAGCATGGAATTGTCTGAGCCTAGACGGTCTGACAGACGGTACAGGCTCTTGGTTCGGTGGATTTCCCCGTGTGTCGGAGAATCGCCGCCATGGAATTGCCGGATGGTCGAATGAATGCAGGGGCCGTGCCGATCCGGGCGGGTTTGGCCGGGATGAAAAAAAACTGGCGGATGGTCGTTCAAAATTTCACCAGTCCCGGTATGATCGCGCGCCCTGATGCATGCTGGTAAACCGTGATGATGAAGCCCAACCTGATCGCCGCCGCGGAGATCGATCGACTCGATACCTGGGCCAAGTACTCCGCCCCGATGTGCGGTTCCTGTGTGTCGAGCTGCTGCACGCTGCCGGTGGAGGTCAAGATCAAGGACCTGATCCGCATCGGCATCGTCGATGAGTTCGAACTGGGCGACCCGCCGAAGAACATCGCCAAGCGCCTGCAAAAGGAAGGGATCGTCGAGCGCTACAACCAGAAGTCCGAGATATTCACGCTCCAGCGCATGAGCAACAACGATTGCCTTTATCTGGACCGCAAGAGCCGGTTGTGCACCATTTACGAGAAACGCCCGGACACCTGCCGCAACCATCCGCGGGTCGGGCCACGGCCGGGGTATTGTGCCTACAAGCCCAAGGAAGTGGAGCGCGAGCGTAATCCGCGGACGCTGGACAAATTTTGATCGACTGATGGTTCAGCTGTGTCTGAACCACCGTTATCGCGAGCAAGCTCGCTCCCACACGAAGTCTGTATCCACTGAAGATCCACTGTGGGAGCGAGCCTGCTCGCGATAGGGCCCTGACAGGCGACACACAAACTCCAGGCATAAAAAAACGCCCCCGATCTCACGACCGGGGGCGTTTTTTTAGCTGCTAACTAAGTCGAAACTCAGTTGCCGCTTTTCTTGGCAGCGCGGGTACGCTCGCTTTCGCCCAGGATCTTCTTGCGAAGACGGATGGACTTAGGAGTGACTTCACACAGTTCGTCTTCCTGCACGAACTCCAGCGCTTGCTCCAGGGTGAACTTGACCGGCGGAACCAGGGCGATGGTTTCGTCCTTGCCCGAAGCACGCATGTTGTCGAGCTTCTTGCCTTTGGTTGGGTTCACGCCCAGGTCGTTGTCGCGGCTGTTCAAGCCGACGATTTGACCTTCGTAGATATCCTGGCCGTGCTCGACGAACAGCTTGCCGCGCGCTTGCAGGGTTTCCAGCGAGTAGGTCAGTGCCTTGCCGGTCGCAACCGATACCAGGACACCGTTCTGACGGCCGGACATGTCGCCGGACTTCATCACGTCGTAACGATCGAAGATCGAAGTCAGGATGCCGCCACCGGAGGTCAGGGTCAGGAACTCGTTACGGAAACCGATCAGGCCACGAGCCGGGATGTTGTACTCAAGGCGCACACGGCCCTTGCCATCCGGAACCATGTTGGTCAGGTCGCCCTTACGCAGGCCCATTTGCTCCATGATCGCGCCCTGGGATTCTTCCGGCAGGTCGATGGTCACGTTTTCGTACGGTTCGTGCTTGACGCCATCAACCATGCGGATGATCACTTCAGGACGGCCCACACCCATTTCGAAGCCTTCGCGACGCATGGTTTCGATCAGTACCGAAAGGTGCAGCTCACCACGGCCGGAGACCTTGAACTTGTCGGCCGAGTCGCCTTCTTCAACGCGCAGTGCAACGTTGTAGAGCAGCTCTTTGTCCAGACGTTCCTTGATGTTACGGCTGGTCACGAACTTGCCTTCTTTACCGCAGAATGGCGAGTCGTTGACCTGGAAGGTCATGGAAACGGTTGGCTCGTCGACGGTCAACGGCTTCATCGCTTCGACGTTCAGTGGGTCGCACAGGGTGTCGGAGATGAACAGTTGCTCGAAGCCGCTGATGCAGACGATGTCGCCGGCCGCTGCTTCTTCAACGTCGATGCGGTGCAGGCCGTGGTGACCCATCAGCTTGAGGATACGACCGTTGCGCTTCTTGCCGTCGGCGTCGATGGCAACCACCGGGGTGTTCGGCTTGATGCGACCACGGGCGATACGGCCAACACCGATAACACCCAGGAAGCTGTTGTAGTCCAGTGCCGAGATCTGCATCTGGAACGGACCGTCACGGTCGACTTTCGGCGCTGGTACGTCGTCGACGATCGACTGGTACAGCGGGGTCATGTCTTCAGCCATGTTGGTGTGGTCCAGACCGGCAATACCGTTCAGGGCCGAGGCGTAGACGACTTTGAAGTCCAGCTGTTCTTCGGTGGCACCCAGGTTGTCGAACAGGTCGAAGATCTGGTCCAGGACCCAGTCCGGGCGCGCACCTGGACGGTCAACCTTGTTGATCACCACGATCGGACGCAGGCCGGCTTCGAAAGCCTTCTTGGTCACGAAACGGGTTTGCGGCATAGGGCCGTCCTGGGCGTCAACCAGCAGCAGCACGGAGTCGACCATCGACATCACGCGCTCTACTTCACCACCGAAGTCGGCGTGGCCCGGGGTATCCACGATGTTGATGTGGTAGCCATTCCAGTTGATGGCGGTGTTTTTCGCCAGGATGGTAATACCGCGCTCTTTTTCCTGGTCGTTGGAGTCCATCACGCGCTCGTCGTTGAGCTCGTTGCGCTCCAGGGTGCCGGATTGACGCAAGAGTTTGTCTACCAGGGTGGTCTTACCATGGTCAACGTGAGCAATAATGGCGATGTTGCGTAGATTTTCGATCACTTGTGTATCTCGATCAGAGGATTCGGTGTGCTGACAGGTCGTGGCAGCGATTTACGTTGAGTCCGACAAGGCCGTTACAGCCTGTCGGCGGCGTCGGGGGGCCGGTGACGCAGGCCACAGGCAAACAGCCCCGGGCACTTAGCTCGGTCGATAAACGCGCACATTGGCATGCCCCTCACTGAGCAAATGGTGGGCATGCAGGCGACTCATCACGCCTTTGTCGCAATACAGCAGGTACTGGCGAGTAGGGTCCAGTTCCTTGAAACGCGCGTTCACTGCATAGAACGGCATCGTTTTTACCTCGATGCCGGCGATGCTCAGCGGGTCGTCTTCAGCGTCGTCCGGGTGACGGATGTCGATGATGATCTGACCGGCCAGCGCTTCGCCGACTTCTTCAATCTGAATGTCCTGGCCCAACTCATCGATGACTCGATCGATTGGCACCAGCCTGGCGTTTTCGAGCGCACGCTCGAGCACCGCCATGTCGAATTCTTTCTCTTCGTGTTCCACCCGCCCGCGCTTGGCCGCCGTCTTCGGATTGACCGAGATGACGCCGCAGTACTCCGGCATGTGCCGGGCAAACTCGGCGGTGCCGATTTCATTGGCCTGGTCGATGATGTCCTGCTTGTGGCTGGCAATCAGCGGCCGCAAGACCAGCTTCTCGGTCACGCAGTCGATCACCGACAGGTTCGGCAGCGTCTGGCTCGATACCTGGGAGATCGCCTCGCCGGTCACCAGCGCATCAATTTGCAGGCGGTCGGCAATTCGTGAAGCGGCGCGCAACATCATACGCTTCAAAATGACGCCCATATGACTGTTATCGACTTTGCCGAGAATCTCGCCCAGGACTTCTTCGAACGGCACACTCACAAATAACACGCGTTGGGAGCTGCCGTACTTCTTCCAGATGAAGTGCGCCACTTCCATCACGCCCAGTTCATGGGCACGCCCGCCGAGGTTGAAGAAGCAGAAATGGCTCATCAACCCGCGACGCATGATCTGGTAGGCGGCCACCGTGGAGTCGAAACCGCCGGACATCAGCACCAGGGTCTGCTCCAGCGAACCCAGCGGGTAACCGCCGATGCTGTTGTGCTGGCTGTGGATCACGAACAGCCGCTGGTCGCGAATTTCGATGCGCACTTCGACCTGCGGGTCTTTCAGCGAAATACCGGCCGCGCCGCACTGTCGACGCAACTGGCTGCCGACGTACTTCTCCACATCCATCGAACTGAACGGGTGCTTGCCGGCACGCTTGCAGCGTACCGAAAAAATCTTGCCGGCCAGGGCATCACCATAATGGAGCATGCACTTGGCGAGGATGTCGTCGAAATCCCCCAGCGGGTATTCATCGACTTGCAGGAAATGCGCGATGCCCGGCATGCAGCTCAGGCGCTCGGTCATTTCCTTCAGGAGCTTGGGTTCGCTGACACGGGTTTCCAGCTCGAGGTTGTCCCACACGCCATTCACCACCACGGCCGGGTCCAGGTCTCGGAGCACGGCACGGATGTTCTTGGCCAACTGGCGGATGAAACGCATCCGTACCGGGCGGCTCTTGATGGTGATCTCGGGGAAGACTTTTACGATTAGTTTCATGAAAACAGCGCGCGAACGGCCAGCCGAAAAAGGGGGGCGCGGATTATAGCGGAAATTGCTCAAGGTTTAACCAGTTTATGTGCAGATGGTTTTACATGCACCAAAACAGGTCATTATCGATTGACGGCGCCACATTGCAGTGCGTTATTGTCTGACAATCTTTGATTTACGCCTTTAAAAGCGTGGATTTGGTGCAAAAAACCCATGGTGGGGCACTGGCATGCAATTTGCTCCCTTGTGAGGCAGGTTGCCATGGCAGAGTATTCGCGCCGGCATCACCCATATCTAAGGGCACTCCACTACCCGCCCGAAGCCACCCGGAGGACATATGTCGAAGTCGGTTCAACTCATCAAAGATCATGACGTCAAGTGGATTGATCTGCGCTTCACTGACACCAAAGGTACTCAACATCACGTGACCATGCCGGCCCGTGATGCGCTGGACGACGAATTCTTTGAAATCGGGAAAATGTTCGACGGTTCCTCCATCTCCGGCTGGAAAGGCATCGAAGCCTCCGACATGATCCTGATGCCGGACGACGAAACTGCCGTCCTGGACCCGTTCACCGAAGAGCCGACCCTGATCCTGGTCTGCGACATCATCGAACCTTCGACCATGCAAGGCTATGACCGCGACCCACGCGCCATCGCCCACCGTGCCGAGGAATACCTGAAGTCCACCGGTATCGGCGACACCGCTTTCTTCGGTCCTGAGCCTGAGTTCTTCATCTTCGACTCGGTCAAATTCAAGTCCGATATCTCCGGCTCCATGTTCAAGATCTTCTCCGAACAAGGTTCGTGGATGTCCGACCAGGACGTGGAAGGCGGCAACAAAGGCCACCGTCCAGGCATCAAGGGCGGCTACTTCCCGGTTCCACCGTTCGATTTCGACCACGAAATCCGTACCTCCATGTGCAACGCACTGGAAGAAATGGGCCAGACCGTCGAAGTTCACCACCACGAAGTGGCAACTGCCGGCCAGAACGAAATCGGCGTGAAGTTCAACACGCTGGTCAAAAAGGCTGACGAAGTCCAGACCCTGAAGTACTGCGTACACAACGTTGCCGACGCCTTCGGTCGCACCGCGACCTTCATGCCGAAGCCACTGTACGGTGACAACGGTTCGGGCATGCACGTTCACATGTCGATCTCCAAAGACGGCAAGAACACCTTCGCAGGCGAAGGCTATGCCGGCCTGTCGGACACCGCCCTGTACTTCATCGGCGGTATCATCAAGCACGGTAAGGCCCTGAACGGCTTCACCAACCCGTCGACCAACTCCTACAAGCGTCTGGTACCAGGCTTCGAAGCCCCGGTCATGCTGGCCTACTCGGCTCGCAACCGTTCCGCCTCGATCCGTATTCCTTACGTGAACAGCCCTAAAGCCCGCCGTATCGAAGCGCGCTTCCCGGATCCGGCTGCCAACCCTTACCTGGCCTTCGCTGCACTGATGATGGCCGGCCTGGACGGTATCCAGAACAAGATCCACCCTGGCGATGCCGCTGACAAAAACCTGTATGACCTGCCGCCTGAAGAGGCCAAGGAAATTCCACAGGTGTGTGGCAGCCTGAAAGAAGCCCTGGAAGAGCTGGACAAGGGGCGCGCGTTCCTGACCAAGGGCGGCGTATTCAGCGATGACTTCATCGACGCTTACATCGCACTGAAAAGCGAAGAAGAAATCAAGGTTCGCACCTTCGTACACCCACTGGAATACGAGCTGTACTACAGCTGCTGATCCAGTAAACGCCGCCACGCACGGCGTGAAATAAAGAGAGGCCTCCTTCGGGAGGCCTTTTTTATGGGCGCAGGTTACGTGCATGATGCCTCGTCGCTCCCCCATAGAAGACGAGACTGCCCATGACTTTGCGCTTCAAGCTCTGCCTTGCCCTGTCTACCGCGCTGCTGGCCTCCACCGCCGAAGCCGCCTCGGCTCCCGCCCCCGAGGCCCTTACCCCGTTGCTTAACGCCATTGGCGAACGCCTGGCCCTTGGCGATCAAGTCGCGTTGAGCAAATGGGACAGCCATAAACCGGTAGAAGACCGTCAGCGCGAGCGTGAAGTCATTGCCGCCGCCGTTGCCCAGGCGCCGGCCTACAAACTGAGTGGCGAAACCGTGGAAGCGTTTTTCGCCGCCCAGATAGAAGCCAACAAAATGGTGCAGTACATCAACCTGTCCGACTGGGCCCTGGAAGGCAAGGCCCCGGACCTCCCACGCCCGGATCTGGTGGGACAGATCCGCCCGCAACTCGATCGGCTGCAAAAACGCCTGCTGCAACAACTGGCCGACTTCGCCCCCTACCGCACCGACCCGCAGTGCCCGCAATGGCTGGCCCGGGCCACCCACCACAACAAGCAGCACCCGGTGCACCGCCTCGCCCTGATCCGAGCGACCGGAGAGCTGTGTATCTCCACAAAAGCTTAAGACAGCCCCCCCTTCCCCTTGTGGGAGCGAGCCTGCTCGCGATGAGGCCGGCACATGCAACATCTCAGTGACTGGCACACCGCTATCGCGAGCAAGCTCCCACAGGGGTTAAGTGCAACAACTTGGGTCAATCACCCTCCCTGACCTATGCTGCACCCATCACTTTTCGTTTTCGGTCGATTTTCCATGGGTCGCGGTTTTTCAATCATCCTGTTGTTGCTGTTGGCCCTGCCCGCCAGCGCGCAGATCTACAAGTACACCGACGCCGACGGCAACACCGCCTACAGCAACCAGCCGCCCCAAGGCGTACCGGCCCAGACGGTGGAGTTGCCGCCGCTCAACAGTATCGAACGCCAATCCCCGGCCAGCCCGGACACACCGCCAGCCCCCGCCAACAGCGACGAGCCACGCAAGGCTTACGAGATATTGGAACTGACGGACATCCCCACCGACGAGGCCCTGCGCGCCAACAATGGCACCTTCACCGTTGGCGTCCGGGCGCAACCACGCCTGCAGAGCCCGCATCTGTTCCGGCTGTTGCTGGACGGCCAACCCTACGGCCAGCCATCCAACGTGCCACGCCTGCAATTGGTGAATATCGATCGGGGCGAGCACAGCCTGGCGGTGCAAGTCATCGACGGGGACTCCCTCGTGCAACAAAGCGAAACCGTCATGTTCACCGTGCAGCGGGTGCACCAGCCATGATCCGCTGGCTGCTCGCGCTTAGCCTGGCGCTGGCGGCGCTGCCTGGGGTGGCGCAGATCTACACCTACATCGATGCCCAGGGTAATCGCGTCTTCACCGATCAGCCGCGCCCCGGCAATGCGAAGAAAGTCCAACTGCCATCCGGCAACCGGATGCCGACGCCGCCTCCGGGCACAACCTCGGCACCCACGGCCGAAGCCCGGCCCGAGCCGCTGTTTCGTTACGAAATGCTCCGACTGTTGATACCCGAGCCGGACGCGACGATACGCAGCACCGCAGGCGAACTGATCGTCAGCGTCACCAGCGAGCCCGGCCTGAAAAAAGGCCATCGCTACCGCCTGCTGCTCGACGGTCAGCCGACGGGCGCGCCGGGGCCGAGCCCGGTGTTTGCCTTGAGCAACATCGATCGAGGCACCCATCAACTGGCGGTAGAAATCCTCGATGAGCAGGACCGCATCGTCGAACGCACCGCCAACCAGCCCTTCCATATGCAACGCATGTCTCTGGCGCAAAAGCGCCGCATCAAACCCTGCGCGACGGCCGATTACGGTCAACGCCCCGAATGCCCCCTCGCCGAAAAACCTGAAGAAGAAAAAAGCAGCATCCTGCCGTTCTTCTGATGTCGTTCAGGTTGGCGCACTATATTGGTGCAAACCCTTGCACGCTACTCAGTTTCCAAACCCATTTTGGTTCGAAAGTACCCGAAAAAGCTGGCAGAACGCCACGCAACTGGGCGAAAAACACCCTTTTGAGGCTCTAAACGCTTCTTTTCGGAGCCTTGGTTTGGTTTTTGCATTTTCCTTGTAACAGCGCATTAATCGCGCGCGCAATTTGGGACCGGTCCCGAGTTGCTACGCTCCAAAAGAGGTCCTGATGACCATTAGCGACGCACTACACCGCTTGCTGCTCGACAACCTCACCACCGCGACCATCCTGCTCGATGCCGAACTGCGCCTCGAGTACATGAACCCGGCGGCAGAGATGCTCCTGGCCGTCAGTGGCCAGCGCAGCCACGGGCAGTTCATCAGCGAGTTGTTCACCGAGTCCGCCGAAGCGCTCAACTCCTTGCGCCAGGCGGTGGAACAGGCCCATCCGTTCACCAAGCGCGAAGCGATGCTGACCGCGCTGACCGGCCAGACCCTGACCGTGGACTACGCGGTTACGCCGATCCTGAACAACGGCGCCACCCTGCTGTTGCTGGAAGTCCACCCGCGTGATCGCTTGCTGCGTATCACCAAGGAAGAAGCGCAATTGTCCAAGCAGGAAACCAGCAAGATGCTGGTGCGCGGCCTGGCCCACGAGATCAAGAACCCCCTCGGCGGGATTCGTGGCGCGGCGCAGTTGCTCGCCCGCGAACTGCCGGAAGAAAGCCTCAAGGACTACACCAACGTCATCATTGAAGAAGCCGACCGCCTGCGCAACCTGGTGGACCGCATGCTCGGCTCGAACAAGCTGCCATCGCTGGCGATGTGCAACGTCCATGAGGTACTGGAGCGCGTCAGCAGCCTGGTGGAAGCGGAAAGCCAAGGCTGCATCACGTTGGTGCGCGACTATGACCCGAGCATTCCCGATGTCTTGATCGATCGCGAGCAGATGATCCAGGCCGTGCTGAACATCGTGCGCAACGCGATGCAAGCCATCAGCAGCCAGAACGAGCTGCGCCTGGGCCGCATCAGCCTGCGTACCCGCGCCATGCGCCAGTTCACCATCGGCCATGTGCGCCATCGCCTGGTGACCAAGATCGAAATCATCGACAACGGCCCGGGCATCCCTGCCGAGCTGCAGGAAACCATCTTTTTCCCCATGGTCAGCGGCCGTCCGGACGGTACCGGGCTGGGCCTGGCCATTACCCAGAACATCATCAGTCAGCATCAGGGCTTGATCGAGTGTGAAAGCCACCCCGGCCACACCACCTTCTCGATCTTCCTGCCACTGGAACAAGGAGCCACATCGACATGAGCCGTAGTGAAACCGTGTGGATCGTCGATGACGACCGTTCTATCCGTTGGGTCCTGGAAAAAGCCTTGCAACAGGAAGGCATGACCACCCAGAGCTTCGACAGCGCCGACGGGGTGATGAGTCGCCTGGCGCGTCAGCAACCGGACGTCATCATCTCCGACATCCGCATGCCTGGCGCCAGCGGCCTGGACCTGCTGGCGCGGATTCGCGAACAGCATCCGCGGCTGCCGGTGATCATCATGACCGCCCATTCCGACCTGGACAGCGCCGTGGCGTCCTACCAGGGCGGAGCCTTCGAGTACCTGCCCAAACCGTTCGACGTCGATGAAGCGGTATCGCTGGTCAAGCGCGCCAATCAACATGCCCAGGAACAACAGGGCATGGAAGAGGTGCCGGCCCTGGCCCGCACCCCGGAAATCATCGGTGAAGCGCCGGCGATGCAGGAAGTGTTTCGCGCCATCGGGCGCCTGAGCCACTCCAACATCACCGTGCTGATCAACGGCGAGTCGGGTACCGGTAAGGAACTGGTGGCCCACGCCCTGCACCGTCACAGTCCACGGGCGGCATCGCCGTTCATCGCGCTGAACATGGCCGCGATTCCCAAGGACCTGATGGAGTCCGAGCTGTTCGGCCACGAAAAAGGAGCGTTCACCGGCGCGGCCAACCTGCGACGCGGGCGCTTCGAGCAAGCCGACGGCGGCACGTTGTTCCTCGATGAAATCGGCGACATGCCGGCGGACACCCAGACGCGCTTGCTGCGCGTGCTGGCCGATGGCGAGTTCTATCGGGTGGGCGGGCATACGCCGGTCAAGGTGGACGTGCGCATCATCGCCGCGACCCACCAGAACCTGGAAACCCTGGTTCACGCCGGCAAATTCCGTGAGGACTTGTTCCACCGCCTGAACGTGATCCGCATTCATATCCCGCGCCTGGCGGACCGTCGCGAAGACATCCCGACCCTGGCCAGGCACTTCCTCAGCCGCGCGGCCCAGGAACTGGCGGTCGAGCCCAAGCTGCTCAAGAGCGAAACCGAGGAATACCTCAAGAACCTGCCATGGCCGGGCAACGTGCGTCAGCTGGAGAACACCTGCCGCTGGATCACGGTGATGGCTTCGGGTCGCGAAGTGCACATCAGCGACCTGCCGCCAGAGCTGTTGAGCCTGCCGCAGGATTCGGCTCCGGTGACCAACTGGGAGCAAGCCTTGCGCCAATGGGCCGACCAGGCCCTGTCCCGTGGCCAGTCGAGCCTGCTGGACAGCGCGGTGCCGAGTTTCGAGCGGATCATGATCGAAACCGCCCTCAAGCACACCGCCGGCCGCCGCCGCGACGCCGCGGTGCTGCTGGGTTGGGGCCGCAATACCTTGACCCGCAAGATCAAGGAATTGGGGATGAAGGTCGACGGTGGGGATGATGATGACGGGGATGAGGGCTGATCGGCCTTTAACCCTTCGCTGATCTTGAAGGCCAATCGCGAGCAAGCTCGCTCCCACAATGGATTTTCGGTGTCCGCGAGCGCGTGAACACCACTGAACCTTGTGGGAGCGAGCTTGCTCCGGGCGGCGATCCGACGATGCTTTTTAAAGGACTGTGTGCACCGCATCAATGCACTGCGAACCGCAATTGCGCATGCACAACGAGCCAAAACCCATCGACCCAGCTCGAAAAAATCCGCACAAATAAAAACGAAAGCCCCGGAATACGGGGCTTTTCGTATCACCAGCAGTTTTTTTGTGACAAGCCATTTAAAACTGGCACGCCCCCTGCAATAACTCAATCACTACCCAGTTTCGGGGACCTTGGTACAGGCAGGCCGGGGATTCCCCTCTTTTATACCGGGCTCATCGAGCCCACTGTTTTGGGGGCCTTGATACAGGCAGGTCAAGGTTTCCCTTCTTTACACCAGGGCTGGACCTTCGCGGTAAGCCCTCCCGTTTTGGGGACCTTGGTACAGGCAGGCCGGGGATTCCCTCTTTTATTGCTCCTGGAGACGGACCTCCAGCCGCCAGCGGTCATCGACCTCGCTGGCGGTCCACGTCCCGCGCAACGGACGCGCCGCCACCAACGTCAGCAACAATCCCTTGTCACTCAACCGCACCCGCCAGTTCACGTCCTTGCCGTTGAGCTTTAACTGGCCATTCTGCGATCGACCTTCTGCTTCGAACAACAGCGCCACCGAGCCGTCGATGACTTCCCCATGCAGCTTGGGTTCGGTGTTGAACCAGGCCACCACCCCACCGTCAATCACCTCGACCTGCTGCAGCGCGCTCGGTTCGGGCGTGGTCAGGCGTCCGATCATCAATCCGACCATCATGCCGAAGATCGCCAACGAACCCATCACCCGAGGCATTAGCTTCGAACGTCGGTCGGTTTGCGGCGTAGAATGCCGCTCATCTTCATCTACGGAGCCGTGCATGTTTCACGTCATCCTTTTTCAACCGGAAATTCCGCCGAATACCGGCAACGTCATCAGGTTGTGCGCCAACAGCGGCTGCCACCTGCATTTGATCGAACCGCTGGGCTTCGACATGGACGACAAGCGCCTGCGCCGTGCCGGTCTCGACTATCACGAGTATGCCACCTTGCAGCGTCACGCCGACCTTGCCAGTTGTCTGGAGAGCCTGGGGCATCCGCGCCTGTTCGCCTTTACCACCAAGGGTTCGCGACCGTTCCATGACGCCAGCTTCGTCGCCGGAGATGCGTTCCTGTTCGGCCCGGAAAGCCGTGGCCTGCCGGCCGAGGTGCTGGACGCCCTGCCCGCCGACCAGCGCCTGCGCCTGCCGATGCGCGAAGGCTGCCGCAGCCTGAACCTGTCCAATACCGTGGCAGTGGCGGTTTATGAGGCGTGGCGGCAGAACGGCTTCGCCTGAGCCCTGCCTGTCAGCCAGAAACACCTGTGGGAGCGAGCCTGTGGGAGCCGAGCTTGCTCGCGATGAGGTCGAAACGGTTCAACTGCAAAACCGCGTCATCGTTCATCGCGAGCAAGCTCGGCTCCCACAGGGCTCGCTCCCACAGGGTTTGTGCCGGGCTGGCAGCGCCGTTTACTGAACGGTCGCGCCGCCTTCTTGCTGCATGCGCTGCAGTTCTTGCGCATACAGGGCATCGAAGTTCACCGGGGCCAGCATCAGGGCCGGGAACGAACCGCGGGTTACCAGGCTGTCCAGGGTTTCGCGGGCGTAAGGGAACAGGATGTTCGGGCAGAACGCACCGAGGGTGTGGCTCATCGAAGCGGCATCCAGGTTCCTGATCAGGAAGATCCCGGCCTGTTGCACTTCGGCGATGAACGCCACTTCGTCACCATTTTTCACGGTAACCGACAGGGTCAGCACCACTTCGTGGAAGTCGTCTTCCAGGGCTTTCTGGCGAGTGTTCAGGTCCAGGCCTACGCTCGGCTCCCACTGCTGGCGAAAGATCGCCGGGCTTTTCGGGGCTTCGAAGGACAGGTCACGTACATAAATGCGCTGCAAGGAGAATTGCGGTGCGGTTTCTTCTTCGCTGGCAGCTGTGTTCTGTTGGTCAGTCATCGCAGATCCTTCTTACTTTCAGGTTCTTGTCAGTGGGAAATTCAGGCCTTGAGCAGTGCGTCGAGCTTGCCGGCGCGCTCCAGGGCGAACAGATCATCGCAACCGCCCACGTGGGTGCTGCCGATCCAGATCTGCGGCACGGACGTGCGCCCGGCCTTCTGGGCCATTTGGGCGCGCAGTTGCGGCTTGCCGTCGACCTTGATCTCTTCGAAGGCCACACCTTTGTTCTGGAGCAGGAACTTGGCTCGGGAACAATAGGGGCAGTAATCGCTGGAGTAGACAACGACGTGGGACATTTCACTTCACCAGGGGCAGATTGTCGGCTTTCCAGCTCGCAACACCGCCGGACAGCTTGGCAGCGGTGAAACCGGATTTCATCAGCTCGCGGGCGTGAGTGCCGGCGTGCTGGCCTTGGGCATCTACCAGGATCAGTGTCTTGGCCTTGTGTTTTTCCAGCTCGCCGATACGAGCGATCAGTTTGTCCTGGGGAATATTCACCGCCCCGACAATGTGGCCGGCGGCGTAATCCTTGCCCGGGCGGATGTCTACCACCACGCCGGCATCCTTGTTGACCAGCGCCGTCAGCTCGGCGGTACTGAGGCTGCGACCGCCACCCTGCATCGTATGGGCTACCAGCAACGCCAGCAGTACGACGAAGATACCGACGAGAATGTAGTGGTTAGTGGCAAATTCAATCAGGTGAGCAACCATCGAAGGAGGTTCCAGGGCGTTAAAATGTCGGCCAGTATACACAGCACACAAGGCCGGCCAAACCCCGCCCGGCGGTGACGCCGTCGGAACTTACCTTTAAACTGCCCGTCCCTTTTCCATCGTCTTCTTTTAACCCGCCACGAGTGGATTCCATGACTACCACGCCTAAACCTTTGGTCCTGATGATTCTCGACGGCTTCGGTCACAGTGAAAGCCACGAATCCAATGCCGTGTATTCGGCCAACAAGCCTGTGCTGGACCGTTTGTGGGCCACCGTGCCCAACGGCCTGATCTCCGGCAGCGGCATGGACGTCGGCCTGCCGGACGGGCAGATGGGCAACTCCGAAGTCGGCCACATGAACCTCGGCGCAGGCCGCGTGGTGTATCAGGACTTCACCCGCGTCACCAAATCGATCCGCGACGGTGAGTTCTTCGAAAACCCGACCATCTGCGCCGCCGTGGATAAAGCCGTGGCCGCCGGCAAGGCCGTGCACTTCATGGGCCTGCTGTCCGACGGTGGCGTGCACAGCCACCAGGACCACTTGATTGCCATGGCCGAATTGGCCTTCAAGCGCGGCGCCGAGCAGATCTACCTGCACGCGTTCCTCGATGGCCGCGACACCCCGCCGAAAAGCGCCACGTCGTCGATCGAACTCCTGGACGCAGCGTTCCAGGCACTCGGCAAGGGCCGCATCGCCAGCCTCATTGGCCGCTACTACGCCATGGACCGTGACAACCGTTGGGACCGCGTGTCCCAGGCCTACAACCTGATCGTCGACGGCAGCGCCGAATTCAACGCCGCCACCGCCCAGGAAGGCCTGCAAGCCGCCTACGAGCGTGGTGAAAGCGACGAATTCGTCAAGGCCACCACCATCGGCGAACCGGTCAAGGTCGAGGACGGCGATGCCGTGGTGTTCATGAACTTCCGCGCCGACCGCGCTCGCGAACTGACCCGCGTGTTTGTCGAAGACGACTTCAAGGAATTCGAACGCGCTCGCCAGCCGAAACTGGCCGGTTTCGTGATGCTGACCCAATACGCCGCCAGCATCCCCGCGCCATCGGCCTTCGCCGCCGGCAGCCTGGAAAACGTGCTGGGCGACTACCTGGCGAAGAACGGCAAGACCCAACTGCGCATCGCCGAGACCGAAAAGTACGCCCACGTGACATTCTTTTTCTCCGGCGGCCGTGAAGAACCCTTCCCGGGCGAAGAACGCATCCTGATCCCCTCGCCAAAAGTCGCCACCTACGACCTGCAACCGGAGATGAGCGCGCCGGAAGTGACCGACCGCATCGTCGAGGCCATTGAAAACCAGCGTTACGACGTGATCGTGGTCAACTACGCCAACGGCGACATGGTGGGCCACAGCGGCGTGTTCGCCGCGGCGGTCAAGGCCGTGGAATGCCTGGACACCTGCGTTGGCCGCATCGTCGAAGCCCTGGAGAAGGTCGGCGGCGAAGCACTGATCACGGCCGACCACGGCAACGTCGAGCAGATGTCCGACGAATCCACCGGCCAGGCCCACACCGCCCACACCACCGAGCCGGTGCCGTTCATCTATGTCGGCAAGCGCAACTTCAAGGTTCGCGACGGCGGCGTGCTGGCTGACGTGGCACCAACCATGCTGATGTTGCTGGGCATGGAGAAACCGGCGGAGATGACCGGGACGTCGATCCTGGTCTGATTGATCCATCAATCACCGCAAACCCTGTGGGAGCAAAGCTTGCTCGCGATAGCAATCTGACAATCTACATTTTCGTTGGATGTGCTGACGTCATCGCGAGCAAGCTTTGCTCCCACAGGGGTTTGGCGGGAAATAAGTGCCCTGCACCGCTCCAGTTATCACACAGCCCCAAATGGGCGTTTTTTTTGCAGCGTGGGGCGGGCATACTAGGCCGTCCCTTTCCCTGGTGTCGCCCGCCTCTATGCTTCGCGTCCTGATAGCCCTCGCTCTGACCTGCCTGCTCCAACCGGCCTTTGCCGACGAGCGCGCGCAAACCCAACAACAGTTGGAAGCCACGCGCCAGGACATTGCCGAGCTGAAAAAGCTGCTGGGCAAGTTGCAGGAAGAGAAATCCAGCGTGCAGAAAGACCTGCGCGGCACCGAGACCGAGATGGGCAATCTGGAGAAACAGGTCGAGGCCCTGCAAAAAGAGCTGAAGAAAAGCGAATCCGAGCTGCAGCGACTCGATGGAGAGAAAAAAAAACTCCAGAGCGCGCGCACTGAACAGCAAAAGCTGATCGCCATCCAGGCCCGGGCCGCCTACCAGAACGGTCGCCAGGAATACCTCAAGCTGCTGCTCAACCAGCAGAACCCCGAGAAATTCGCCCGCACCCTGACTTATTACGATTATCTGAGCCAGGCCCGCCTGGAACAGCTGAAGAACTTCAACGAAACCCTGCGCCAACTGGCCAATGTCGAAAAAGACATCGAACTGCAGCAAGCCCAGTTGCTGGTGCAGAAAAGCAGCCTCGACACCCAGCGCGAAGAACTCGATAAGGTTCGCAAGGAACGCCAGGTGGCCCTGGCCAAGCTCAATGACGACGTGAAGGCTCGCGACAGCAAGCTCAAGGCCCGCGAGCAGGACCAGGCCGAACTGGCCAATGTGTTGAGAACCATCGAAGAAACCCTGGCCCGCCAGGCCCGAGAGGCAGAAGAAGCGCGCCAGAAAGCGCTGATCGCCCAGCAGGAAGCCGAAAAAAAGCGTTTGCGTGAAGCCCAGGCCGACGCGGACGCCGGCGACGCGCCGCGCAAGCCGGTGAAATCAAGCCCCAGCGTGCTGGTTTCCAGTGATGGCGAAACCTTTGGCGGTGCTTTTGCTTCGGCACGGGGCAAACTTCCATGGCCGGTCAATGGTCGACTGCTTGCGCGCTTCGGTGAAACCCGCGGCGATGACACCCGCACCAAGTGGGACGGCGTGATGATCAGCGCCTCCGCTGGCAGCCAGGTGCATGCCGTGCATGGCGGGCGCGTGGTCTTCGCCGACTGGTTGCGCGGCGCCGGCCTGCTGGTGATCCTGGATCACGGCAACGGTTATTTGAGCCTGTACGGCCACAACCAGACGCTGCTCAAGTCCGCGGGGGATGTGGTCAAGGCCGGTGAGTCCATTTCTACGGTCGGTAACAGTGGCGGGCAGGATACGCCAGCACTGTATTTCGCTATTCGTCAGCAGGGTCGCCCCAGTGACCCGGCCCAATGGTGTCGTGCGCAAGGATAAGCGCGCCCATCCTATTAAGGAGTTCGTTCGACATGCTGCATTTGTCCCGCCTTACCTCGCTGGCCCTGACGATCGCCCTCGTGATCGGCGCGCCGCTGGCTTTCGCCGCCGAACCGGCCCCGTCGGCACCCGCCGCCACAGCCGCGACCACCAAGGCCCCGCTGCCGCTGGACGAACTGCGCACCTTTGCCGAAGTCATGGACCGGATCAAGGCCGCCTATGTCGAACCGGTGGACGACAAAGTACTGCTGGAGAACGCCATCAAAGGCATGCTCAGCAACCTTGACCCGCACTCGGCCTACCTGGGGCCGGAGGATTTTGCCGAGCTGCAGGAAAGCACCAGCGGCGAATTCGGCGGCCTGGGCATCGAGGTCGGCAGCGAAGACGGTTTCGTCAAAGTGGTTTCGCCGATCGACGACACGCCTGCTTCCAAGGCCGGCATCCAGGCCGGTGACTTCATCGTCAAGATCAATGGCCAGCCGACGCGCGGCCAGAGCATGACCGAAGCCGTGGACAAGATGCGCGGCAAGATCGGCCAGAAGATCACCCTCACCCTGGTGCGCGACGGTGGCACGCCGTTCGACGTGACCCTCACGCGAGCGGTCATCCAGGTCAAGAGTGTGAAGAGCCAGCTGCTGGAGTCGGGCTACGGTTACATCCGCATCACCCAATTCCAGGTCAAGACCGGCGAAGAAGTCGCCAAGGCCCTGGCCAAGATGCGCAAGGACAACGGCAAGAAGCTCAACGGCCTGGTCCTGGACCTGCGCAACAACCCCGGCGGCGTGCTGCAATCGGCGGTGGAAGTGGTGGATCACTTCATCACCAAGGGCCTGATCGTCTACACCAAGGGCCGCATCGCCAATTCCGAGCTGCGCTTCTCGGCCACCGGCAACGACCTGAGCGAAGCCGTGCCATTGGTGGTGCTGATCAACGGTGGCAGCGCCTCGGCATCGGAAATCGTAGCTGGCGCCCTGCAGGACCAGAAGCGTGGCGTGGTCATGGGCACCACCAGTTTCGGCAAAGGCTCGGTGCAAACCGTATTGCCACTGAACAACGACCGCGCCCTGAAGATCACCACCGCGCTGTATTTCACGCCCAACGGTCGCTCGATCCAGGCCCAGGGCATCGTCCCGGACATCGAGGTGCGCAAGGCCAAGATCACCAACGAACAGGACAGCGAATACTTCAAGGAAGCCGACCTGCAAGGTCACCTGGGCAATGGCAACGGCGGTGCCGACAAACCGACCGGCTCCGGTGGCAAGGCCAAGCCAATGCCACAGGATGACGACTATCAGTTGGCCCAGGCCCTGAGCCTGCTCAAAGGGTTGAACATCACGTCCGGCCGCTGAGATGGGCCTGCGTTTCACCTTCGTCCTGCTGTGCCTGCTGGCGGGAGCCGTTAACGCGGCGCCCGCCACACCCTCTTCGCCGCACAAGGCGTACCTGAGCCTGATCATCGACGACCTGGGGCAAAACCTGCCTCGGGATCGCCGGGTACTGGCCCTCCCCGGCCCGGTCACCACCGCGATCATGCCTGACACGCCCCACGCCGCCGAATTCGCCCGTGAAGCCCATCGTGCCGGCAAACTGGTCATGCTGCACATGCCCATGGACCCGGCCACCGGGCCGTTCGCCTGGCATCCGGAGCTGCCCATCGAAGAACTGGGCAAGCGCCTCGACGCCGCGTTCGCGGCCGTGCCTTATACCAGCGGGATCAATAACCACATGGGCAGCCGCATGACTGCCCAGCCACAGGCCATGGCCTGGCTGATGGCGAACTTGCAGCAGCGACACAAGTTTTTCGTCGACAGCCGCACCAGCGCCCAGACCGTCGCCGCCGCCGAGGCGCAGAAGATCGGCCTCGCCAGTGTCTCGCGGGACGTGTTCCTGGACGACGAGCGCACCGAAGCCGCCATCGCCCACCAGCTCCAGACCGCTATCGACCTGGCCCGCCGGCAAGGCTCGGCCGTGATGATCGGCCATCCCTACCCGGAAACCCTGGCCGTGCTCGAACGCGAACTACCCAAGCTCAAGGCCCAGGGCGTCGAATGGATCGACATCAAGTCGATGATCAGCCTGCGCAGCAATCGGGCGATGCTCGGGCATGGGAAAGATGGGGTTTATCGGTAGCGATGGCGGCGGCACAGTCCTGCACAGCGGTCAGAGATACCGCGCCATGATCGCGTCCACTTCACCTTCCTTGCGCAGTTCATCCAGGGCCTTTTGAAGCCGGGCAACCACGTCGTCAGGCACGTCCTTGTTCAAGGCCAGGTACAGCTCGGCACTGTTGAAGCGCAGCACGGTCTTGAGATCGGTCACCCCGTCCTGGCGCGCCAGGTAACGCCCGGCAGGGTCGCCGGTGGCCCACAGATCGATCTGGCCGTTGACCAGTTTTTTGGCGTTGTCCTGATCGCGCAACACAACAATCGGGTTCAGCCCTTGCTTGGCCAATGTCTCGGCAATCGCGTCGCCCTTGTAGGCACCGACCTTGTATTGGCGCGCCTGCTCCAGCGAGCCTAGGGCGATCTTGCTGTCGGCCTTGGCGAGCATGATCCAATCATCCGGGCCGATGGGGCCGACCCATTTGAACAGCTTTTCACGCTCCGGCAACCGCGCCATGACAAACACACCGTAGCCAGGATTTTCCAAGGCGAGTTTGTAGATCCGCTCCCAGGGGAAACGCAGCGTCAGGCTGTAGGAGATATCGGCACGCTTGAAGATTTCGCGGACGATGTCCACGGCAATGCCATGGATGTTCTCGTCCTGGGCGAAGTTCTTGCCGTTCTTGGCCATGTTGTACGGAGGGAAGTTTTCCGTCAGCAACACCAGCGATGTATCAGCGGCGCGGACGGTGCCTGCGAGCAGCAGCATGGCACCGGCAAAGGCGAGAACGAGGCGTTTGAGCATGTCGGGCTACCGCAATCCATGGTGTGCCCAAGAGTGCCTTGGGCCCGCCATGGTGTCCAGCGGTCAGCGAACGCAGATACCGCGATGCGCCATGTAGGCCTTGGCTTCCGGCACGGTGTATTCGCCAAAGTGGAAAATGCTCGCCGCCAGCACCGCGCTGGCATGACCTTCCAGAATGCCGTCGGCCAAGTGCTGCAGGTTGCCGACGCCGCCGGAAGCGATCACCGGAATGCCCAGGGCATCGCTGATGGCGCGGGTGACACCGAGGTCGAAGCCGTTTTTCATGCCGTCCTGGTCCATGCTGGTCAGCAGGATTTCACCGGCGCCCAGGCCTTCCATCTTCTTCGCCCACTCCACGGCGTCGAGGCCCGTGGGTTTGCGACCGCCGTGGGTGAAGATTTCCCAGCGCGGGGTTTCGCCCGGGCCGGAGACCTTCTTCGCGTCGATGGCGACGACGATGCACTGCGAACCGAAGTGCTGGGCTGCTTCGCCGACGAATTCCGGGTTGAACACCGCCGCCGTATTGATCGACACCTTGTCGGCACCGGCATTGAGCAGGTTGCGGATGTCCTGCACGGTGCGCACGCCACCGCCCACGGTCAGCGGGATGAACACCTGGCTGGCCATGCGCTCGACGGTATGCAGTGTGGTATCGCGGCCATCGACGCTGGCCGTGATGTCGAGGAAGGTAATCTCGTCCGCACCCTGTTCGTCGTAGCGACGGGCGATTTCCACCGGGTCGCCGGCATCACGGATGTTCTCGAACTTGACGCCCTTGACCACCCGGCCGTTGTCCACATCGAGGCAGGGAATGATGCGCTTGGCTAACGCCATGGGCTTAATCTCCGATTAAGAGTTGCAAGCTTCAAGCTATAAGCTGCAAGCCAAGCAGATCGCGGTCGTGCTTTAACTTGCAGCTTGCGGCTTACAGCTTGGAGCTGGTCGCGTACGAATCGCAGAAAGCTTGCGCTTCAGCGACATCAAGGGTGCCTTCGTAGATCGCACGGCCGGTGATTGCGCCGATGATGCCCGGCGCCTTGGCGTCGAGCAGCGACTTGATGTCACCCAGGTTATGGATACCACCGGAAGCGATCACCGGGATCTTGGTGGCAGCGGCCAGCGCAGCGGTGAACGGCACGTTGCAGCCCTGCATCATGCCGTCTTTGGCGATGTCGGTGTAGACGATGGCAGACACACCGTCGGCTTCGAAACGCTTGGCCAGGTCGATCACCTGTACGGTGCTGACTTCAGCCCAACCGTCGGTGGCGACAAAACCGTCTTTTGCGTCCAGGCCAACGATGACCTTGCCCGGGAAGGCGCGGCACGCTTCAGTAACGAACTCGGGCTCTTTCACGGCCTTGGTGCCGATGATCACGTAGCTCACGCCAGCCTTGACGTAATGTTCGATGGTTTCCAGCGAGCGAATGCCACCGCCGATCTGGATCGGCAGGTTCGGGTAGCGCTTGGCAATGGCCGTGACCACTTCGCCATTGACCGGCTGGCCTTCGAAGGCGCCGTTCAGGTCGACCAGATGCAAGCGACGGCAGCCGCCCTCCACCCACTTGGCGGCCATGCTCACCGGGTCATCGGAAAACACCGTGGAGTCTTCCATGCGGCCCTGACGCAGACGTACGCAAGCGCCGTCCTTGAGATCGATAGCGGGGATAATTAGCATGCTTTTCCTTCGTCAAAGAGCTGCAAGCTGCAAGCCATAAGCTGCACGCAGGCACGCGTTCCAATACTTGCAGCTTCAAGCTTGAAGCTTGCCGCTGCTCTAATTCTTCTCAAGCGCCCACAAGTCGCTTTCAATGCTTTCGAACCTTTCTTTAAGGTGCGTCTGCACATCGAAAATCGCCCTGTTGTAATAGTGCGGAGCAATTTCGCGGGTAAACAGGTCAAGAATTTCCGCCGCTTCGAACGAGCCCAGGTCCAGCTCGAAACGGTCCTCCATGAACCGCTGGATCTTGCGGTTCGCTTCACTCTCCTGCTCGGACGTGAGGGTGAGGATCGGCGGTTTCTTGCGGGCCATTACCAGCGCCCGTCCCACGCTGCGAAGTTCTGCAACAGTTGCAGGCCATGGGTATGGCTCTTCTCCGGGTGGAACTGCACGGCGAAGCGCGAACCATCGGCCAGGGCCGCGGCGAAATCGACGCCATAGTGACCGCTGCCCACCACCTGCCGCGCATTGCCGGCGGCGATGTAGTAACTGTGCACGAAGTAGAAGCGCGCCAGGTCCGGGATGTTGTGCCACAGCGGGTGATCCACCGTCTGCTTCACTTCGTTCCAGCCCATATGCGGGACTTTCAGGTGCTCGCCGTCTTCATGCAGGCCCTTGCCGAAAAACTTCACCTGGCCTGGAAACATGGCAATGCAATCGACGCCGTCGTTCTCTTCGCTGTGCTCGAGCAAGGCTTGCATGCCCACGCAGATGCCAAGGAACGGACGGTCCTGGCTGACTTCGTGCACCAGCTTGTCGAAGCCCAGGCGACGGATCTCGGCCATGCAATCGCGAATCGCACCGACGCCGGGAAACACCACCCGGTCGGCTTCGCGAATCACGTCGGCATCGCTGGTGATCAGCACCTTGCCGGCGCCCACGTGCTCGAGGGCCTTGGCCACCGAGTGCAGGTTGCCCATGCCGTAGTCGATAACCGCGACCGTCTGCATTACAGGACGCCCTTGGTGGAAGGCATCTGGCCGGCCATGCGGTCATCGAGCTCGACGGCCATGCGCAGGGCGCGGCCGAAAGCCTTGAACACGGTTTCGATCTGGTGGTGGGTGTTGTGCCCGCGCAGGTTGTCGATGTGCAGGGTCACGTTGGCGTGGTTGACGAAGCCCTGGAAGAATTCCTGGAACAGGTCAACGTCGAAGCCGCCGACGGTGGCACGGGTGTACGGCACATGCATCTGCAGGCCCGGACGGCCGGAGAAGTCGATGACCACGCGCGACAGCGCCTCATCGAGCGGCACGTAGGCATGGCCGTAGCGACGGATGCCCTTCTTGTCGCCGATGGCTTTGGTAAAGGCCTGGCCCAAGGTGATACCGACGTCTTCCACCGTGTGGTGGTCGTCGATATGCAGGTCGCCCTTGCTGACGATGTCCAGGTCGATCAGCCCGTGACGGGCGATCTGGTCCAGCATGTGCTCAAGAAAAGGCACGCCGATATCAAACCGGGCCTTTCCGGTGCCATCCAGGTTGATCGAGGCTTTGATCTGGGTTTCCAGAGTGTCGCGCTCGACAGACGCCTTACGTTCGGCCATCACCAGCTCCGCAAAATCATTGGGCGAAAAAGGCAGCCATTATAGGGGCGCGAGCGGCAAACAGAAACACGGGAGGTGATATCCCTGACGGGTTGTCTCCCGCGCTGTCGGCGATAGACATGTCCATACAAGTTTTCAAGGTCACTTAAAAGCAAATGTGGGAGCGGGCTTGCTCGCGATAGCGGTGGGTCAGCCGACCATGATGTCGACTGACACGCCCTCATCGCGAGCAAGCTCGCTCCCACATTAGGGTTGCCCTTACCGGATGGTCAGGGCAACGGTCTTAGTGGAACAACACCGCCGTCTTCTGCAGGGTCACCCACACACCCCACGCCAACGGAATGCCCACCACCAGCCAGGCGGCGATCGCCAGGGGCTTGGTGCCCGGCGCGGCTTTCCACTCCAGCGAAGTGCTGCTGTCGGCGCCTTTGTCATGGCCCAACGCCTGTTCGGCGGCCAGTTCGGCATCGGTCATGAAGTACTTGTCGGCGACCGGGCGGACCAGCAGGTTGCAGAGGAAGCCCAGCACCAGCAGGCCGGCGAGGATGTACAAGGTGATGTCATAGGCCGCGGCACGTTCAACGCCGATGCTCAGTTGATATTCACGCAGGTAGTTCACCAGTACCGGACCCAGCACGCCCGCCGCCGCCCAGGCAGTCAGCAGACGACCGTGGATCGCGCCGACCATTTGCGTACCGAACAGGTCCGCCAGGTAGGCCGGCACGGTGGCGAAACCGCCGCCGTACATCGACAGGATGATGCAGAACGCCGCCACGAACAGCGCGACGCTGCCCAGGTGACCCAGGTTCGGGATCAGCGCGTACAGGGCAAAGCCCAGGGCGAAGAACACGAAATAGGTGTTCTTGCGACCCAGGTAATCCGAGCAGGATGCCCAGAAGAACCGCCCGCCGATGTTGAACAGGCTCAGCAGACCAGTGAAACCGGCCGCAATGGCCGCGATCTGACCCAGTTGCGCAGCATCCAACTGACCGAAAGGCAAGTCATTGCCGAGCAACTTGCCGCCGAACACTTCCTGCAACAGTGGCGATGCCATGCCGATGATGCCGATACCAGCGGATACGTTCAGGCACAGCACCAGCCATACCAGACGGAACTGCGGGGTTTTCCAGGCCACGTTCACGTGAACGTGACGATGGGTGATCATCGCGTTCGCGGCTTTCTTCGGTGCCGGGGTCCAGCCTTCAGGCTTCCAGCCGGTCGGCGGAACGCGGTACGACAAAGCGCCACCGATCATGAACACGAAATAGATCGCGGCCATGACCAGGAAGCTCTGCCATACGCCCACGCCGGTTGGCGAAGCGAAATGGTTCATCAGCGCCGCGGCCAGCGGAGCACCGACCATCGCACCACCGCCGAAGCCCATGATCGCCATGCCGGTGGCCATGCCGCGCTTGTCCGGGAACCACTTGATCAGGGTCGACACCGGGGAGATGTAGCCCAGGCCCAGGCCGATACCACCGATCACCCCGGAACCGACCCACATCAGCCAGATCTGGTGGGTATAGATACCCAACGCGGAAATCAGCAGGCCACCGCACCAGCACAATGCCGATACAACGCCGGCCTTGCGTGGCCCGGCGTGTTCCAGCCAGCCGCCCCAGATGGCTGCCGAGCAACCCAGGAAGATGAAGAACAGGGTGTAGATCCAGCCGAGCATCGAGATCGGCCAGTCACATTGGGACGAAAAGACTTGCGAAATGAAGCTCATATCCGGTGCACAGGCCACAGGCTTGGTGACACCCAAGGCTTTGGACAGTGGCAGCCAGAACACCGAGAAGCCGTAGGCCATGCCGATGCAGAGGTGAATGGCCAGTGCGGCCGGTGGAACCAGCCACCGGTTGAAACCGGGCTTGGCGATGATACGTTCCTTGGAGAGGAACGCTGGCTGGTCGGCGATGCCGTCCGCCGTGATGCTCGTGCTCATTTGTGTATCCCCCAGTTATTGGAATGGTCCGTCAGCCACGCCTCACCCTCAGCCTTCATTGCACGCAGGCATGGCTGTATTTTCTGGTGAAGCTCCATAGTGTGCGACATCAAGTCGCAGAAGGACGGACGAACGGGCAAAGGTTACCATTTGCTCGTGGCAGAAAAACCAAAGTGATATCACCTTTTTCGTGCCATCTGTCTTATCGCACGTCTGCTCGCTTTCTATAGGGGGCTAACGATTTATTTTTTCAGGAATTTCCATGCCCATCGTTGTCGAGCTCATTACCGACGCCAGCTGTCAGGACCAGCAGGACCTGCAGAAAATCTACCGGGATGCCCCGGCCTGGCTGTTCGAACCGTTTAGCGATGCCACGCAATTGATCGCGCAATGCCTCGAGGAAGGCTCGTTGATCGCGGCACGCTTCAATGACCGACTGCTCGGTGCAGCACGCCTGCAACGGCACCAGAACGCCTGGCGCTTGTCCCACCTGTGCGTACGAAACGTTACCCGTCGCCGTGGCGTGGCTGAACGGCTGGTGAGCGAAGCTCGGCGAATGGCCACGCTAAACGGTGCCGAGCTGCACTTGTTGGCCCCGGCCGGGTATATGCAAGCCCAGGCGCTGGCGGCCAAGCTGAAGATGCCGCTTAATGAAAGCTAATCGATGACTGGAGACAAATCCTGTGGTGAGGGGACTTGCACTGTAGGAGCTGCCGAAGGCTGCGATCTTTTGATCTTTTGATCTTTCGCTTGAGACTCAAGTGTTGGAGGAAAGATCGCAGCCTCGTTGCACTCGACAGCTCCTACATAGCTCCTACATAGCTCCTACACGGCTCCTACACGGCTGTTACACAGCATTTACGGCCCTGTGAGTGCAAGCTCCCTCGCCACGGGGACCGCGCGGCGGCGAATCGAGAAACGATCCCCCAACGCGCCGCCAACTCAGGACGTTATACTCCCGACTAAATTTTGAACTCAACCTACAAGGATTCGCCCATGAAAGCGTTCGGCAAAATCCTGGGTCTGGTACTTCTCGGGCTGTTGCTGATCATTGTGGCCCTGGGCTTTGCCCTGACCCACCTGTTCGATCCCAACGACTACAAAGAAGAGATCCGCCAGATAGCCCGCGACAAGGCCCACATCGAGCTGACCCTCAATGGCGACATCGGCTGGAGCCTGTTTCCATGGCTGGGCCTTGAGTTGCACGACGCCAGCGTCGCTACCTTGGCCAGTCCGACCCAGCCTTTCGCCGACCTGCAGATGCTCGGCCTTTCGGTCCGGGTAATACCGCTGCTGCGCCGGGAAGTACAAATGAGCGATGTGCGGGTCGAAGGCCTGAACCTGCGGCTCAACCGTGACAAGAACGGGCACGGTAACTGGGAAGACATCGGCAAGGCGCCGGCCTCTGCGACGACGGCGAACGCACCGGCACCGGTGCCGGCAGAACAAGCGGCCCCGCCCGCCAGCACCCCGGCCGAAAAACCTGCCCAGCCGACCCGCCTGGATATCGACAGCCTGACCGTGAACAACGCCCGGGTCGAATACACCGACGAGCAGACCGGCAAGCTGTTCACGGCCGAGAGCATCCAACTGAGCACCGGCCCGGTCCACGACGCCACCAACATCCCGGTCACCCTGACCGCATTCCTTTCCAGCAACCAGCCAGCCGTACGCGTACGCACCGAAGTGACGGGTGAACTGCGCTTCGAGCGCGCCCTGCAGCGCTACAAGTTCGAAGACCTGAAACTGTCCGGCGAAGCCACCGGCGACCCCTTGCAGGGCAAGACCCTGAACTTCGCCGCCCAAGGCCAGCTGTTCCTGGACAAAGCCGCAAACGTCACCGAATGGACCGGCATCAAGCTGTCGCTCAATCAACTGCGCGCCTTGGGTGAACTGAAAGTCAACGACCTCGACAAGACCCCGCAATTGAATGGCGGGGTGTCGATCGCCCAGTTCGACTTGGCGAAGTTCGTCGACAGCGTCGGCCAGAAACTCCCGGCCATGGCCGAAGGCAGCCTGAGCAAGGTCGAGCTGTCCAGCCGCATTGCCGGTACGCCAACCAGTGTCGAGTTCAACGACATCAACCTGAAAGTGGACGACAGCAACTTCAGCGGTCGCATCGCCGTGGAAGACTTCGCCAAGCAGTCCCTGCGCGCGCAGCTCAAGGCCGACACGTTCAACGTCGACCGCTACCTGGCGCCAAAGTCCGCCGAAGCCGACAGCTCCAAGGCCGCCCGCGAAGCCGAAGTCAGCAACACCGAAGCCAGCGCCATGGCCGGTGCTGGCAGTACACCGCTGCCAAACGCCCCGACCCAGGGCGCCTGGAGTAACGATCGATTGTTTCCGGTGGAACGCCTGAGCAAGCTGGACCTCGATGCCGACCTGACCTTCGGGCAACTGACCCTCGATAAACTGCCGATCCAGAACGCTGCGCTCAAGGCCACCGGCCGGGGCGGCTTGCTGACCCTGGAGAACCTGCGAGGCGACCTGTACAGCGGCAACTTCGAAACCAAGGGCACCCTCGACGTGCGCCAGCCTACGCCACAGCTGAGCCTGCAAACGCGCATCAACCGGGTCCCTGCCGAGAAGATCATCGAAAGCCAAGGCAAGAATCCGCCGGTCAAAGGCCTGGTCACCGTCAACAGCGCGATCACCGCCAGCGGCAATAGCCAGAAAGCCCTGATCGACAGCCTCAACGGCACCGCCGGGTTCGTCATCAACGATGGCGTGCTGCTCAATGCCAACCTCGAACAGCAATTGTGCAAAGGCATCGCCACCCTCAATCGCAAGACCCTCAGCGGCGAACCCCGGGGCAAGGACACGCCGTTCCAGCAACTCAACGGCAATCTCACCTTCAACAATGGCGTTGCCAACAACCCGGACCTGAAAGTCCGCATCCCTGGCATGACCGTCAATGGCAACGGCGACATCGACCTGCGGGTATTGGGCATGGATTATCGCGTCGGCGTCATCGTCGAAGGCGACAAGAGCGACATGCCCGACCCGGCCTGCCAGGTCAACGAACGCTACGTCGACGTCGAATGGCCATTGCGCTGCCGTGGCCCGCTGGAACTGGGCGCCAAGGCCTGCCGCCTGGACAACGACGGGCTGGGCAAGGTCGCGGCGAAATTGGCCGGTGACCGTCTCGGCGACAAGATCGATGAGAAGCTGGGCGACAAGGTCAGCCCCGAACTCAAAGATGCGCTCAAGGGGCTGTTCAAGCGATGAGAGCCGAGCAGTTTTCCACCGCTGTCCTGGACTGGTTCGACCGCCACGGGCGCCACGATTTGCCCTGGCAACAAGCCATCTCACCCTATCGGGTGTGGGTCTCGGAAATCATGTTGCAGCAGACCCAGGTCAGTACCGTGCTCAACTACTTCGACCGGTTCATGGCCTCGCTGCCCACCGTCCAAGCCCTGGCCGCCGCGCCGGAGGACGAAGTGCTGCACCTGTGGACCGGGCTGGGCTATTACACCCGTGCGCGCAACTTGCAGAAAACCGCGAAAATCGTCGTCGAACAGTACGGCGGCGAATTTCCCCGGGACGTGGAAAAACTCACCGAGTTGCCGGGGATCGGCCTGTCCACCGCCGGCGCTATCGCCAGCATCAGCATGGGCCTGCGGGCACCGATCCTCGATGGCAACGTCAAGCGAGTGCTGGCACGCTTCACCGCCCAGGAAGGCTACCCGGGCGAACCCAAGGTTGCGAAACAGCTGTGGGCCACCGCCGAGCGCTTCACGCCACAGGACCGCGTCAACGCCTACACCCAGGCGATGATGGACCTGGGCGCCACGCTCTGTACCCGCAGCAAGCCCAGTTGCCTGCTCTGCCCGCTGAAGCAAGGCTGCGAGGCCCACATGCTGGGCCTGGAAACCCGCTACCCGATTCCCAAGCCTCGCAAGGAGGTGCCCAAGAAGCGCACCTTGATGCCGATGCTGGCGAACCACGAGGGCGCGATCCTGCTTTACCGTCGCCCTTCCACGGGGCTGTGGGGCGGTCTGTGGAGCTTGCCGGAACTCGACGACCTCGACGACCTGCAGCATCTGGCCCTGCAACACTCGCTGGAATTGGGCAGCCAACAGGAAATGCCAAGCCTGGTGCACACCTTCAGCCACTTCCAATTGGCAATCGAACCCTGGCTGGTCCGGGTCCGGGAAACCGGCCATCACGTGGCCGAGGCCGACTGGCTCTGGTATAACCTCGCCACCCCGCCGCGCCTGGGCCTTGCCGCCCCGGTCAAAACCTTGCTCGAACGCGCGGCCGCCGTAATGAACGCAGGAGAGTTGCAATGACCCGCACCATCATGTGCCGCAAGTACAAAGAAGAACTGGAAGGCCTGGAACGTGCACCGTTCCCGGGTGCCAAGGGCCAGGACATCTACGACCACGTCTCGGCCAAGGCCTGGGCCGACTGGCAGAAACACCAGACCCTGCTGATCAATGAAAAACGCCTGAACATGATGAACGCAGAAGATCGCAAATACCTTCAGGGCGAGATGGACAAGTACTTTTCCGGCGAAGATTACGCCAAGGCCGAAGGCTACGTACCGCCGTCCGAATAAGCTGCTCAGTGCGGGGGCGGATCGTAAGCGACGGTAATAGTTAAATATTTTTTGAAAACTTGCTTGACGCCCCCCTGAAAAACCCGTTTAATGCGCCCCGTTGCCCAGATAGCTCAGTCGGTAGAGCAGGGGATTGAAAATCCCCGTGTCGGCGGTTCGATTCCGTCTCTGGGCACCAAATACCGAAAACCCCGATCAAGAAATTGATCGGGGTTTTTTATTGTCCGGGATTTTCTTCCTCCGCCTTATCGACTCGGCTACATTCGTCCGCTCCCCTCCAGCAAGCGAGTCGACATGGACATCACCGGCATCCCCTTTGGCACCACCGATTGGTCAACCATCGAACCCACCGAGCACAAAGGCGTCACCGGAACCGCTTATTGGCGCACCCAACAGTTCGGGAACATTCGCGTGCGGATGGTGGAATATACGCCGGGGTACCTGGCCGACCATTGGTGCACCAAGGGCCACATCCTGTTTTGCCTCAAGGGCGAGCTCAATACTGAACTTGAAGATGGCCGGCAATTTTTGCTCAAGCCCGGCATGAGCTACCAGGTAGCCGACCAGGCCGAGCCCCATCGATCCTCCACTTCATCGGGGGCTACGCTCTTCGTAGTGGATTGAGATTCGAAGCACTCCCACTGAAGCTGTAGGATAGATAGCCTTATCCATCAGGAATCCGACCATGTCATCGGCGAACAAACAGCAGAAGCGCAGCCAGCGCGCCAAGGCGAAAGCCAAGCAGAACCGTACCAAGCGTGCTGCTGCGCCGAACGATTTCCTCGACCCGAACGACGAGCGCATCGATCTGGAAACCGTGGACCTGACGGAGATGTTCCAACTCATGGGCGCTGCCGAAAAGATCAGCCAACAGGCCATGTGCACGGTCTTCCTGGGGCATCCACTGCTGGAACTGGTGCTGGAACAGGAAGGTGAGGAAGAAGCGACCGACTTCATCTTTACCGCATTGATCGAATACCGCCGCTTGACCACCGGTGTGGATGAGCAGACCGCGCTGGATTGGGTGGAGAGCAAGCAGTTCCAGGCCGATTATGTGGCTGCATCCCAGGCACTCGCGCAAGGTAAGGTCTGACTGTCACCCAAGGGGCCAGAGGGGATGACAGACTGCAGGGATAGTTCCTACAAACCAAGGTCAACCAACATGGGGCGGCGTCATACCCGTCCTGCGTAAACCAGTTATTTTTCCTCCCAAGCAATCAGCCCCGTCCGGCATCATCGAAACGTCGCCCGGAGCATCCTTGCGGTCCGCCCCTCTCAATGGCTGGACACTGCGATGACGCCAATGCTGCCTCAAGATGACCCACAGCTCGCCCCCTTGATCAACGAACTCGGTGAGCTGATTCGCCAGGCACGCCAGAAGGTTCTGCGTGCCGTCGATACGTTCCAGGTACAAACCTGCTGGCAGATCGGCCGGCATATCATTGAATTCGAACAAGGCGGCGCCGAACGGGCGGCCTATGGGACACGGCTGCTGCCGTCACTGGCGAAAGTGCTGACGGAGCGGTTCGGGAAGGGATTTGATGAACGCAACCTACGGCACATGCGAGACTTTTATCAGAAGTTCCCAATTTGGAACGCAGTGCGTACCGAATTGAGCTGGACCCACTACCGCACGCTTTTGCGCGTAGAACACGACGTCGCCCGTCATTGGTACATGAACGAAGTGGCCATTCAAAACTGGTCCACCCGCGCCCTGGAACGCCAGATCGGCAGTTTCTATTACGAACGCTTGCTGGCCAGCCGCGACAGGCCTGCGGTGGAGCAGGAAGCCGGCACCCATATCAAGGAGATGAACCTCGGCCCCCGGGACATCGTCAGGGATCCGGTGGTTCTGGAATTCCTCGGCCTGCCCAACGCCGGCACACTACTGGAAACGGACCTGGAGCAGGCCTTGATCGACCAGCTACAGGGTTTCCTGCTTGAGCTGGGCAAGGGCTTCGCCTTCATTGCCCGTCAGCAACGCATCAGCACCGACAGCAAAGACTTCTACCTAGACCTGGTCTTCTACAACTACCTGCTCAAGTGCTTTGTGATCGTCGATCTCAAACGTGGCGAGTTCAGCCACCAGGACATCGGCCAGATGGATATGTATGTACGTCTCTACGATGATCTCAAGCGCGGCCCTGACGACAAACCTACCGTGGGCATCATTCTCTGTGCGCGCAAAGACGATTCGGTGGTGCGTTATTCCGTGTTGCAAGGCCATGAACATTTGTTCGCCAGCCAATACCAACTCGTACTGCCCACGGAAGAAGAGCTGCGCAACGAGCTGGATCGCGAACGGGCGCGCCTTGAAGACGTGACAGCCGACACCCAATAACCGCCTTTAGTGTGTTTTTTCAGCAGCGCCTACCCCAAGAACGCTATCCTGCACGTCACCGGCCGCAGCCCATTCTTCTCCAATCCAGGTGTTGCGGACCTCCCCTAACGAATTGGAAACCGAAGCCCAATGGCCTCACTGAACAAACAGCAAAAACGCGCCAAGCGCGCCAAAGACAAAGCCAAGCAAATCCGCATGACCGGGCGCAAATCGATCCCAATGTATGGCGACCCGGCCCACGCCACCGCCCAGCCACCGGTCTACGTGCTGGAACTGTTCGCCAAGCTGCGCGAAGCCGAGGCCATCAGCCGCAGTGAAATGCTCGATACGCTGCTCGCGTCCCTGAGCGAGATGATCATCGAACGCCCAGGCCTGCTCGACCTGAAAAACGCCGAGAACGAAAGCATGGCGGCGACCAACCTGGCCGCCGACATGCTGGTGGACTACCGCATGTGGGTCGATGAAATGGACCGTGAGACCGCCCAGCGCTGGCTCAGCACACCGGAGTTCATCAAGGACTTCAGCGAGGCGCTGGACCGCTACCGCCAGACCCTGGAAGAACCCGCCAGCGAATAAACCGGCCGGTTATTCGTCACCGTTCCAATGGAACACCAGGTTGCGCGCGGCTCCACTGCCTACCTCAGCAGTGTCGCGCCGCGCCTCACCATTGCGCGTCGCCACCACGCTGTACTTGCCCGGCGGCAGTTGCACGTAAACCAGCGGTCCGGCCTCATCCAGCGTCAGCAGCGTTTGCCCCGACGCGTTCTGGACGGTGACCTCCACATCCGGGATGTATTTGTTTTCCGGGCCAACCGCGAATGTCATGTGCAAGTTGTAACCCTGGGCCTGCCCGATGGCCCGGGCTTCATCCTCACCGATACCGCCCGACAGGTAAGTGATGCCGTTCTGCTGCATGGGTTGGACCTGCACGCCTGCGTTGTCTATGGGCGCGAGGTTGGTGGCGTTGACGGCGATGGGGAACAGCAGGATGCTGATGGCGATGAAAGGTAATACAAGATAATGAATGAGCTTCATGGCGAGGACTCCAGGTTCTGGAAACAACTCACATGAGTTCTTTTTGGAGCACCGTAGCGGGTTAAGGTTTAGATCGATTGGGACTATTGACTAGGACGAACCCCGTCCCACAGCCGGCATATACCATTTACATGCCCCTTCATTGCCCTATGCTTTTAACTGATTCCAATGGATCGAGTTCATGCTCGATGCCAATATCTAACTTCCACTTACAAATAACGGGACCACACCCATGGCCTCCGCGAACAAGCAACAAAAACGCGCCAAGCGTGCAAAAGCAAAAGCCAAGCAAATACGCGTCAGCCGTACCAAGCCTGCTGCCGCCACGTTTGACCTTCCCGAGTACGACGATCCGTACGTCCTGGATGCCCTGCAAGACGAATTCACAGAACCGCCCAGAGACTTCTTATCGTTGTTTTATGAGATGCAAGACGCCGAAGAAAAGACGGGGCGCATCGACATGATGGTCAGGATGCTCGGATTACTCATTGCGATGACGGATGAACAGCCCGAGCTTCTGGACAGTCAAAATGCCGAAAACGAGGCCATGGCAGTCCAAAACCTGGTCGAAAATACCCTGATCGCTTACCGAAGTTGGGCTGACGATATCGATCAGGAAGCAGCGAAGCATTGGCTTCATAGCCCTGAAGTGCAGGCGGATTTCAAAATTGCATGGGTCAGCTTCAGAGAGGTTCTCAAAATACTGTGGGACGCGCCCGAATAACCCAACAGACTTTTGATCGCGGCAACGCTCATCCGTTTAACCCTTCCAACCCCCGCTCAAAGCTGGCACCATCGCGCCTTTTTTTAGCGACTCCCCGGACTTTTCACCGGTAAACCAGGTTCAAACGGCCGTTAGGTTGTTGATGGCGCGACAGTCTGCTGCGCCGATGCGACAACCTGCCGCACATCACCGGTTTACCGCCCGTAGCGCTGTTGGCGGCCATTCGGACGCATGCTAGCTTGGCCGCCTCGCCAAGGAAGGCAGCCAACAGCAAGGGAGCACATACCATGAGGACCGCACATGGCCCAGGCCACGCCCGCGCTTGAAATCCGCAACCTGCACAAACGCTACGGACAGCTGGAGGTGCTCAAAGGCGTCTCGCTGACCGCCCGCGACGGCGATGTGATCTCGATCCTCGGATCCTCCGGGTCCGGCAAATCCACATTCCTGCGCTGCATCAACCTGCTGGAAAACCCTAACCAGGGCCAGATCCTGGTGGCCGGCGAAGAGCTCAAGCTCAAGGCCGCAAAGAACGGTGAACTGGTGGCCGCCGACGGCAAACAGATCAACCGCATGCGCAGCGAGATCGGTTTTGTCTTCCAGAACTTCAACCTTTGGCCGCACATGAGCGTGCTCGATAACATCATCGAAGCGCCGCGCCGGGTGCTCGGCCAGAGCAAGGCCGAAGCCGTCGAAGTGGCCGAAGCCCTGCTGGCCAAGGTCGGTATCGCCGACAAGCGCCACGCCTACCCGGCCGAACTGTCCGGCGGCCAGCAACAACGCGCCGCCATCGCTCGCACACTGGCGATGCAGCCCAAGGTGATTCTGTTCGACGAACCCACCTCCGCCCTTGACCCGGAAATGGTCCAGGAAGTACTTAGTGTGATCCGCGCCCTGGCCGAGGAAGGACGCACCATGCTGCTGGTCACCCATGAAATGGGGTTCGCCCGTCAGGTTTCCAGCGAAGTCGTGTTCCTTCATCAAGGCCTGGTCGAGGAGCAAGGATCGCCACAGCAGGTCTTCGAGAACCCGCTTTCGGCGCGCTGCAAACAATTCATGTCCAGCAACCGCTAACGGAGCAGTACACATGCAGACCTACAAGAAATTCCTCCTGGCCGCAGCGGCCAGCCTGGTCTTTTCGGCCAGCGCCATGGCGGCCGACAAGCTGAAGATGGGCATCGAAGCGGCCTATCCTCCGTTCAACAACAAGGACGCCAGCGGCCAGGTCGTGGGGTTCGATAAAGACATCGGCGATGCCCTGTGCGCCAAGATGAAAGTCGAGTGCGAAGTGGTCACTTCCGACTGGGACGGCATCATTCCCGCCCTGTTGGCCCAGAAGTTCGACTTCCTGATTTCTTCGCTGTCGGTCAACGACGAGCGCAAGCAAGCCGTGGACTTCACCGACCCGTACTACTCCAACAAACTGCAATTCATCGCACCGAAAAACGTCGATTTCAAAGTCGATAAAGAGTCTCTCAAGGGCAAGGTCATCGGGGCACAGCGCTCTACCCTCGCCGGTACCTGGCTGGAAGACGAACTGGGCAGCGATATCACCGCCAAGCTCTACGACACCCAGGAAAACGCCTACCTGGACCTGACCTCCGGTCGCGTCGACGCGATCCTGGCGGACAAATACGTGAACTACGACTGGCTGAAAACCGAAGCTGGCCGTGCTTACGAATTCAAGGGCGACCCGGTGGTGGAAGGCGACAAGATTGCCATTGCGGTGCGCAAGGGTAACGACGAGCTGCGCAACAAGCTGAACGCCGCCCTCAAGGAAATCATTGCCGACGGCACCTATAAAAAGATCAACGACAAGTACTTCCCGTTCAGCATCTATTGATACTGACGTGCCTGGCCGGCGCTGTTCCCTGGCAACGCCGGCCCTTAGCAAAGCCTGCCGCGATATGAACTCTTACCCATGATGATCGATCTCTACGGATTCGGCCCGGCGCTCGCCGCCGGCGCGCTGATGACCGTCAAACTGGCGCTCACGGCCCTCTGCCTGGGGCTGGTGCTCGGCCTGCTCGGCGCCTTGGCCAAGACCTCGCCGTACAAGCCGCTGCAATGGCTGGGTGGCACCTATTCGACACTGGTTCGCGGCATCCCGGAATTACTCTGGGTGCTGCTGATCTATTTCGGCACCGTCAACCTGATGCGTGCCCTGGGTGAGTATTTCGGCAAACCCGACCTCGCCCTCGACGCCTTTGCCGCCGGGGTCATTGCCCTGGGCCTGTGCTTTGGCGCCTACGCCACGGAAGTGTTTCGCGGCGCGATCCTGGCGATCCCCAAGGGCCACCGTGAGGCCGGCGTCGCCCTGGGCCTGTCGAAGTGGCGGATCTTCACCCGGTTGATCATGCCGCAGATGTGGCGCATCGCCCTGCCTGGCCTGGGCAACCTGTTCATGATCCTGATGAAGGACACCGCGCTGGTCTCGGTAATCGGCCTGGAAGAGATCATGCGCCATGCGCAAATCGGCGTGACCGTGTCCAAACAACCGTTCACCTTCTATATGGTCGCAGCATTCATGTATCTGGGCCTGACAGTGTTCGCCATGATCGGCATGCATCTGCTGGAACGACGCGCCGCCCGTGGATTTACCAGGAGCACCCAATGAACTGGGACGTCATCATCAAGTGGCTGCCGAAGCTGGCACAGGGCGCGACACTGACCCTGGAGCTGGTGGCCATCGCCGTGATCGCCGGCCTGCTGCTGGCGATTCCACTGGGCATCGCCCGCTCTTCGCGCCTGTGGCAGGTGCGGGCGTTGCCCTACGCCTACATCTTCTTTTTCCGTGGCACGCCGCTACTGGTACAGCTGTTTTTGGTCTACTACGGCCTGGCGCAATTCGATGCCGTGCGCAGCAGTGCGTTGTGGCCGTACCTGCGGGATCCGTTCTGGTGCGCCACGGCCACCATGACCCTGCACACCGCCGCCTATATCGCCGAGATCCTGCGCGGTGCGATCCAGGCCATCCCTCGTGGCGAGATCGAAGCCGCGCGGGCCCTGGGCATGTCGCGGCCCAAGGCGCTGTTCTACATCATGCTGCCCCGCGCCGCGCGCATCGGCCTGCCGGCCTACAGCAACGAAGTGATCCTGATGCTCAAGGCCAGTGCCCTGGCGAGTACGGTGACCTTGCTGGAACTCACCGGCATGGCCCGTACCATCATTGCCCGGACCTATATGCCGGTGGAGATTTTCTTCGCGGCCGGCATGTTCTATCTGTTGATGTCCTTCGTCCTGGTGCAAGGCTTCAAGCAGCTGGAGCGCTGGTTGCGCGTCGATGCCTGCCAAGGGCGCTGACAGCGGCGTGCTGACGGGCGAGGCATTGCTCGCCCGCTTCACGGCGCTGGATACTTTTCTCACGGCGCACCAGGCACTGTGGAAACCGCGTCCGTTCACCCATCTGCAACTGCCTTGGGAAACGTCCCACCCGGAATTGTCCCGATGGCTACGCCAGCGTTCGCTGGAAGCTGCAGAAAACGACCATCATCAGCCGTGGTTGATGGAAGACGCGCCAGCGCCATTCCCGGAATGGGCCGCTATCTCCCGTGCCTTGAGCGCTGTCGCAGAATTGCCAGCCAGCACGCTCGAAGCACCAAGCCATCGCCTCAACGTCGACGTACCCGGACGCAAATGGCAGCAGATCGAAGCCTTCGCCAGCCGCCTGCACTTCACCACCCAACCGACCCATTGGCTGGATTGGTGCGCAGGCAAAGGCCACCTCGGCCGACGCCTGCTGCACGGTGAGCAACAACTGACCTGCCTGGAATACGACCCCGCACTGGTCGCCAGCGGCCAACAACTGAGCCTGCGCCATCACCTGCCCGCCACGCACCTGCAACAAGACGTGCTGGCGGCGGACGCAACCCAGGCGCTCCACCCCGGACACACGCCTGTGGCCCTGCACGCCTGCGGCGACCTGCATGTGCGCTTGATGCAGCTGGCCAGCGCCGCTGGTTGTGCACAACTGGCTATCGCACCGTGCTGTTACAACCGCACCAACACCGAGCGTTATCAAGCACTGTCCGACGCCGCCAAAGGCTCTGCCCTACAGCTGTCGCTCGACGATCTCAGCCTGCCGCTGACCGAAACCGTCACCGCTGGCGCGCGCGTCAGAAGACAGCGGGACCAATCCATGGCCCGGCGCCTGGCCTTCGACCTGCTGCAACGACACATCAGAGGGTGCGACGACTACCTGCCCACCCCCTCACTGCCCAGCGCCTGGCTGGAAAAATCCTTCGCCCAATACTGCATCGATCTGGCGGCCCTGAAAGACTTATCCACAGTCGGCACGCCTGATTGGGTCGCCTTGGAAGCCGCAGGCCATCAGCGCCTGGCCGAGGTGCGCAACCTGGAGTTGTTGCGAGGCCTTTTCCGGCGGCCACTGGAGCTTTGGCTGGTGCTGGACCGGGCGCTTTTCCTCAGTCAAAAAGGCTACGAGGTTCGCCTTGGCACCTTCTGCGAAACACCGCTGACGCCGCGCAATCTGATGTTGCTGGCAGAGCGTTGCTGAGACGAAACACCCTGTGGATAACTCTGTTGATGAAATAAACCTGGATCCAAGAAATTCGCGATTTCTTGACCTAATCAACGCTGGTCATTTTTTGTTCACATGGATAAATAACCATGAAAACAGGGATTTGCGGCGAAACGCGAAAGCGGTCACAAAATCGCAAGATACCCTGCGCCTCATCCTGCCCGTTGTGCATAAGCGTCTAAGCAAAACGACATAACCGCCGAATTCAGTGCTGCCTCGCGCCAGTAATTGCGTCCACCGCGCCCGTGCTATACAACAGCCCAACGTATCGTGATTGACACAATGCCGACACACTCAAGGACTGGCCGTGACGTTCATTTCCTACGCACAGAACTTCGAAGACATACGCCTGTGGCGCGCCCTTCAATCGGTGGAAAACGGCTTTTACCTCGACGTCGGCGCCAACCATCCGACAGATGATTCGGTCACCCGAGCGTTTTACGACCGCGGCTGGCGCGGCATCAACATCGAACCGGTGCCGGCCTACTACGACGCCCTCTGCCAGCAACGCCCCGACGACACCAACCTGCAATGCGTAGCCGGTGAAAACGCCGACAGCCTGACCTTCTACACCATCGCCGACACGGGCCTGTCCACGGTAGAAGCCAGCGTCGCCCAACAGCACCGCGACGCCGGCATGAACGTAACCAACCAGACCGTCCAGTCCCGCACCCTGGCCTCCATCTGCGAGCAATACGCCCAGGACCGCCCCATCCACTTCCTGAAAATCGACGTCGAAGGCCACGAAGAAACCGTGCTGCGCGGCATGGACTTCAGCCGCTGGCGCCCCTGGATCATCCTCATCGAAACCCCATGGGCCCGCGACCAGACCTGGGAAACCCTGGTGACCGACGCCGGTTATCAGTCCATCCTGTTCGACGGCATCAACACCTACTACCTCGCCGACGAACACCTGGCCCTCAAACCCGCCTTCGACATCCCACCGTGCAACCTCGACGGCTTCCAACTCTGCAAAGGCCACAAATTCAGCCACCCCATCGACGACGCAGACCCACAGCTCAGCGCCGCCCTGCAACGGGCTGAACAGGCCGAAGCCCAACTCCAGGCGATGCAAAACAGCCGCACCTGGCGAGCCCTGAACAAACTGCGCAACCTGCTGCACCGCGCTTGAGTATGGGTAGTGCAAAAATAGTCAGAATTCAGGGGTTTACAGAACGCCCCCAATCGCTATAATCGTCGCCCACACGCCGGTATAGCTCAGTTGGTAGAGCAACTGACTTGTAATCAGTAGGTCCCGGGTTCGACTCCTGGTGCCGGCACCATACAAAACGAAGGCTTGCAGCGATGCAGGCCTTTTTTTTTGCGTCGCACGTAATAAGCGACGTAACAAGCGCTCTTTGAAAGGTGCTAAGACCATGAATTGGCTGCAGTTTCTCTCCTCAATAATCAGCTCAATTGCTTGGCCGACCGCCGTTGTAGTCCTTGCCTGTATCATGCGAGATCCGCTTGCAAAGCTGATGCTGCTAATCCGCACACTGAAATACAAAGAATTTCAGATCGACATCGGTGGACAGTTGGAAGCCGTGAGAGATCAGGTAGGCGCCGAAGGCGAAGCCCCAAACCTGCCAGTTGAAGAGCCTCCATTGAGCTTCAAGTCACTTGCTGAGGCAGACCCACGAGCTGCAGTGCTCAGTGCTTGGATACCCGTTGAGACCGAACTCCGCGACATTGCGATGAAAATGGGCATAAGCGGTAAACCAGCGCCCATGCTGCTAATTCGTGAACTGTACAAAGCAGGCGTCGTGGACCGAGTGACCTTTAATACGCTGGAAAAACTGCGCCGAATTAGAAACTCTGCAGTTCACGTGCTGGAATCTAACGTTACTTTCGACGACGCTATCAATATGGCAGATATGTGTCAGTGGGTTACTGGTCATCTAAAGCGCAACAATACAAACCCGGACATCCTCACCGATCTCACCTGACCATCCCAGAAAATTGAGCTCTACTAGAGTGTCTGTACGCATCGAGCCCACCCACAGTACACACGGGAGTTTTTTCCGGCGCCCCCATCAAAAGTGCGCAAGAAGTTTAAGTGAGAAAATTCACCTCTATAAAACCTTATATTTCAATGCATTAGAGCTAGTTTTTAACTGTTAGCAAACTGTCAGGTCAGTGTCGGCACCCAGACAACTTCTGACTGTAAGTGAGGCAGACCATACTATCTGCGGGCCATGCATCTAATTACTGACTGGTTAGGAAAACCCTGGAAACTCAATCGTTAGGTGAAAATCCACAACTGGCCAACGCGTGCTGCGCCTTAATTTATAGGGAAACTGGGGAAAACTGGGACAGACCACGGTTACTGGCTGCAATGAACAGGCAGACACTATTATTTATGGTCTGCCCCCGTTTTCCTCATTAATATCAAATAGGAGCCGGGCATTGAGTTAATGTTGAAAAAATCAAAAGAGTACATTTCGTTGGGTTTCAGCATAGGTCCGCCCAAAATCTACTCGAGATGGTAGCGGTTAGCCGCTACCGCCTCATAAATGATACAAGTCAATATTTACGAGAAAAATTTGATTTAACCACTCTTGAGATATAGCTATTGAGTCCGCGGCCTGCCACCGCAAGTCGCTGCAACTCCGCGACCATTACTGGCCCGGGGCGATTGGAATCATACACATAGGTTCTGTAGGCTCCTGAGGCGAACTCTACGGATATCGACCCGTGGGCCAGTTCATATGCCACCACATTTGACTGACCACTGAGATTTTTGTAACGCTCCATGTTTCTCACCTATTGACACTGGCAAGTCGCCAGCACATACACTTTAGACTTCAATTGACTCCCAGCCAAGTCGGAAGTCCACTGCCTCAAGAAGCATGCGTAAATTGCGAATTTCGCCAATGCCGAGTAGACACAGAGAAGGCTATGGGAGCTCAAAATCAGCAATTCTATGATGCAGCACAAATCCTCGATTCGATTCCACTAAACGCCATAACCAGTTGATTAATTTATAGTTACTAGTTGGGGTACGCTAAATTTTCCATCGAATTCCAGACCCGCAGAAAACCTAGCCCCGCTGACTGCTACCGTTCGTCTGGTGCCACCATACAAAATGAAACCCTCGCAGAAATGCGAGGGCTTTGTTGTTTCTGGAGTGTCCACTTTTTATCCACCCCCCTGAAAAACCTGTGGGAGCGAGCTTGCTCGCGATGAGGCCGTCAAACCCACCGACAATCTTTCGGCCAAGACAACGGGCAGCCTTTCCTAGGCCGGCTCAACCAAACAACATCTTCTGCCAGTGATCCTCACCCACAATGGCAATCGAAGCCCCCGCCTCCCGCAGCTCCACTGCCTTCATGATCTTCGTTCCATAGGTACTGTGGAGCCACTGCTCATTACCCACGCTACCGACCACCAGGTAATGCACCTTCTTACTCACCCCACCCCCAATCAAACCGCCACGCTCCTCAACCAATGACTGGCAATCTTTGCGCGGCCCAAAGGCCATGACGCCTGTAAATACAAACATTCGGCCATCCCACACCAAATCATGGACTGGGGAATTGAACAGAAGGTCCGTTGGAGCAACGGCAACAGCTTCGCCGGCCTTCGTTCTCTCAATGCCCACGCCAGAAAAACTACTCAGGATGTTCAGCAGTTCAAGAGACTCATCCGGGTCCAGAGCGTCGTCCTGAAGCATGGACGCCAAACGCGAATACAACAGATTGATCACCGGGTCATTCAGATGGGCGAGGTTGTTTTCCAACCATTGCTTTAGGAAAACGGCTTCGTTGGTATTCACTACACCGTCCGCCGTAATCCCAGCGGCCATTCCCACCAAGGCATCGGCAGCGCGTCGATCGATACGGGTGCGGTGGAAGAATTTGCTGTTTTCGAACTCATTGTGTAGGTCCATTACCGGGGGCTCCTTTGGATGTGTATTGGCTCGACACTGAAGCATTGCTGACTGAGGAAGTGTTGTATTCAAACCTAGCACTCTTGTGCACGGTCCCTCATTTATTGATCAAGAAAATAAATCTGAGAATCATCTGGCCGACCTCCCCACCTCACAGAATGCCCTTGGCCATCGACGGGGTAGGCCAGCGGCCCGCGTGCTGCTCCATCAATGCCGAGGTGGCCATCTCGACCGAAATCGCCTTCTGTGAGCGTGTCGTTCAGCGCATCGGCCAGGTAAATAGCCGGCCAAGGCGCGAACTGCGGCCAGACTTTCGGGGAAACCGTCAGCCTTGACCGAGGCTTTCACCCTTCGCCGCTCGAAGACGGCGGCGCATCGGGAATAGGGGGGTCAGGGAATAGGGGGTCAGATAAATAACGAAAATCGTGGTCTGACCCCGTTTTTCACGACTACAGTGCTGCGCATAGCGCCACTGGGCGCTTGGTAAAGGTGGCAAATAGCTCCGGGACAATGGCGCCCACGAAGCCCTCAGTAGCAACAAAACCTTTTGTCAATGAATAGGTTACTGAAAGCACGCCCGGTTCAGGCGTCGTTTCGAAGGCCAGCGCTTGGAAATTGGTTACACCGAACCAGTTGACATAGTGATAGAACGTGTTCAAATGAGGTGGCACCATACAAAGCCGAATACAGAACAGTACAGCGGAGCAAAACCGCGTTCGGCCGACGAATCGTTAATAACGATCCTTCAAGCGCAGTGCTTACCACTGCAAGGAAAGATTCAGAATGGCTATCAAAAGCGACACCTTCAGCCGCGTTGAGCTGACTGATGCTGACGCTGCCCGCTTCGTGCAACACATGCGCGATGACAAACCAAATCCAAAAGCCCAGGCTTCGTATGCCCGTGGCCGCGATCTCCTGAGCCAGGTTTTCGGTCAGCAAGGTAGCGCGCGTCCTCGTTAATAAGCGAGTTCAGATGCAGGTAGGCGTCGATTACTTCATAGAAAAGCTGCACGCCGAACACCAAACCAACAGATTTTCAATGGGCCCAGATATAAATCTGAGGCCCTTGAAGTCGTTCATCCAGAATAATGCGCTGGACTTCCAAACCAACAATGTGGCCGTCACATATGCGGCCATCGTGCCGCCCGATCCAAACAACCAGCAGGCGAGGAAGCGCGTCATCGCCTATGTGACGCTCACCTGCAGCGAGATCGATCTCGACGGGGCATATCCGCTAGAGGATTGCGAGGCCGCCAATCGATACAAATCGATATCGGCGCTCAAAGTAGCCCGCTTAGCCACTCATAGCGGCTACGCCGGTCATAACATTGGTAAGACACTGATGGAGTTCGCTATCGCCCTAGCGGTACACCAGATCGCACAATTCGTGGGCTGTAGGTTTCTGGTAACCGACTCAAAGGCGGATTCCGTAGGGTTCTACCAAAACAAACTGGGTTTCACGCTATTGGATACCGAGGAAAATCGGGACCGTGAGCACCCGGTGATGTTTTTGGATCTGAACAAGCTCGATCTCAATGCCCCAGCTGACGCCGAGGGCGAACCTGAGGGAAATGCTCAAGAAGCTGAACTGGCATAGGTTGGGGATAGATATATGGCGATTTTCGAATTAAACACCGCTGAAGGTGCGCTTATCGTCTCAGCGGCTGCGTTTGGCCTCTCCCTGTACACGCTCGCAAAAAACAGAAACTCCGTCAGTGTTTACGTTGCTCGCGATCAGGATGGGGATTATTTGTGGTTAACCAATAACAGCCCACATGCCGTTACCATCGTGGATATGGGGACAGTCAATGCGCGATGGGGGACGCGGTCCCTACTGCGAGAGGATCCGCTTAAGAAACGGATTGACCCCAGAGACGTAGCCGCGATTTACCTACGACCGCAAATTGAGGGTTATATGAATCGCAACGTGTATCTACCGTTAGGCGCGTACATCGAAGTGGCTACGGGCCAAAGATTTTATAGTCGGAGCTGGATTGCGCGTGCCTGGGGCCGCTTGCGATCCTGGTTGAGGATCCCTACCAAGCAAGTATCTTCGTCGCACCAGCCTTGAAACTGAACAGAGGGCTCGGGCTACGCCTGTGTCCTCTTAACTCACCAGTTGAAAAAGACCAGCTCGTTAACCTCAATACCGCCCTTCCCTCCCACGGTATGCCTAAACGTCACCTCCTTGAGACGCAGATCGGAGAAAACTTCCCGGATCTTCGGGTGATCCCCCTCCGATATCATCATCTAATAAATACACTTGAGAGTTATTTCCACTCTACTTCAGCCATCAACAATTCACTCCGGAAAGGGTGGGGTGGAAATGTGCTAATTGTGGGGCTTGGTGCAGTTGGCACATGGATTTACATAGCTTAGTCAAGGCAGGCGTAAAGAATATCACTGTGATGGATTATGTTGTTGAGGAATCCAACCTCCATAGACAGGCTATTTTTTTGAGGCAGATATTGGCATCTCCAAAGGTGTCCGCCGCTTATAACAATATAAAAACCCCGTATGGAACCGGATTAAATAAACATATCAAAAAAATGCAGTCAGTTGAAGACTTGGAGCATCTTCCAGGCATGCCTGACATGATTATAAATTGCGCAGATTATCCAAGCGTTGACCACACGTCCAAGATTGTTTCCGACTTCTGCCTGAAGAATAGAATATCTCACATCATTGGAGGAGGTTATAATCCGCATCTAACGCTAGTTGCCAAGTCGTAATTCCCGGAGTTACAGCTTGCTTTCATTGCTTTGATAAGGTTCTCACTCCAATAAATGCCGCAGAGCCATTTGGTGTCAAAAAGTTTAACAGGAAGTACAAAAAAATAGGAAGCCTGGGGTCTCTGTGCAGCATTTCTGCATCGATTACAGCTACAGAAGCAATAAAATTAATTTTTGGAGTCCCGTTAGAATTTATGGGCGTGATAAATAAGCATCTAGAGTTTAGCCTTAAAGATTTTGATTTTGGTGAATTTTCTGTCCAGAGGAATGGAGATTGCGAATATTGCTCTTAGCCCATTGCAACCATTTCACGCTACAAGTTCCATCAAATCGGTTCATAGGTTCTACAGTTAGCCGCATCAGTCCGACTGACAGACTCACCAGATAAATATCTTTTGACTGAAATCAGAATACTTTTAGAGATAGCGTCATTTTTACGAGCACTTATTGAATAAAATCAATATATTGGAATACGATTTGACTCCTAGTGCCGCACCATACAAGACAAAGCCCTCGCAGAAATGCGAGGGCTTTGTTGTTTCTCGCGGTTGGTGGGCCTGAGCTTGAGCCCGCTGCACTTCCTCCCCCTACGCCGAGCACGGCATGAGCAAGCACTGCCTTCACGATCACTCATGGCAGGTATCCTTCCGACCGAGCCATTTCTACCTGCCCACTTAACTCAGGGCTATAGATCATCCATTGAAACCTTAACTCGTTGGGGAGCAGCAAGCCGCTCTCGCGCCTTATGGATCAAGACCACATCATCCTCGTCCATCAGGACTACCATGGAAGGCAATTGGCCCTGGTTGGGCACAATCTGCGAGGTTTCTCCCGATATCATTTGATGCGCGGACTCGAGCACGTCCTGCTGAAATTGCTCACTTTCATCATCCATTGGATATTTCCTCCAATCGTTTATCTTTGCGCGTCGACAGCCGGCTATTTCGACAGCGACGCGAATTATTACCCATCCATAAAATTACCTAAACCTCACCCGCCAGCATCGCGCCACGATTGCAGCCTCCCCCATCGCCCGCTACTCTCTGACCGTCGCTGCCAATTCAGCGACCGGGCCTGAGAACCCGAGTAAGATGCAGGCGCTACAGCGCCCGAACCACGTTTTGCGGCGTTTTTTTATGTCCGCATTCCGTGCAATGGCGGCTGTGCGTGGGAGACCTTCGGGTCTGCCGGGTTCCTGTATCTCCGGTTTCTCAGCCTGCGCACAGCTGCCACCCATTCGCCTGAGAACGAACGTGGCAGCTCTCACTTGATATGGGAGTTTATCGATGCATGCCATGGATCTGCTGCAGTTTCGCTTTATCGCTTTGCTAGTCACCACCGGCCGCCAATTGGCAAACGGAGGTGCGCAATGACCCATCCCAAAGACCTCAAAACCCCAGGCCTAACCCCCTTCTCCTACCACTCCGACCGCCCGCTATTCCGAGTCAACAGCGGCATACCCATCGGCGAAGCCCTGTCCCACGCCTCCGACTTGCTCCACGTTGCCAAGGTCCTGGCCGAGGACGCGGCGATGATTCGCAGCACGGACCGGTATGCCTGGGCGTCGTGTTATTTGCAGGATATGAGCAAGGCCGTCATCGATGACGTGGTGAAGGTGCTGGAGGCGCCGGGGAGTAATCCTGCCTAACAGCCGGTGGTGCAATGCTGCTCACTGAGCGGGGCAGCATTGGGTTTTATCTGTGGCAACGTCGCGAGAACGGGACGCAGATCGTGCCGTGCTCCAGCAAGAGTGCTTGTCAAATCAGCGACACAGTTCGTCCCGCAAGACTTCCACCACACGCTCCTGCTGCTCGACCGACATACCTACCCACAGCGGCAGTCGCACCAAGCGTTCCGAAAGGCTTACCGTATTGTCCATGGCGCCATGGACACGACCGTAACGCTGGCCAGCCGGCGAAGAATGCAGGGGCACGTAATGGAAGACCGAATTGATTCCCTCTCGCTTGAGGCCATCGAGCACCCGTTGTCGCGGCACGTCTGCGGGCAGCAGTACGTAGTACATGTGCGCGTTATGTTGGCAGTCGACCGGCACGATAGGGCGGCGCAGTGCCCCGCTGGTTTCCAGCGGCGCCAGCAATTGGTGATACCGCTGCCAGATGGCAAGCCGCGCCTGCGTGATGTGTTCGGCCTCTTCCAACTGCGCCCAGAGAAACGCAGCAGTCACGTCCCCTGGAAGGAATGACGAGCCGACTTCCTGCCAAGTGTATTTGTCGACCTCGCCACGGAAGAAACGGCTACGGTCAGTGCCTTTTTCGCGGATGATTTCTGCGCGCAACACATACGCAGAATCATTGACGAGCAATGCGCCGCCCTCGCCCGAAATGACGTTCTTGGTCTCATGGAAGCTGAAGGCACCGAGATCCCCGATACTGCCCAGAGGCCGCCCTTTGTAAGCGGCCATGACCCCCTGCGCCGCATCCTCGACCACCTTCAGGTTGTGACGCCGGGCGATCTCCATGATCGTATCCATCTCGCAACTCACGCCCGCATAATGAACCGGCACGATTGCCTTGGTGCGCGGCGTGATGGCCGCCTCGATCAGCGTCTCATCCAGGTTCAGGGTATCCGGACGGATATCGACGAACACGGGAACGCCGCCGCGCAAAACGAAGGCATTGGCCGTGGAAACGAACGTGAACGAGGGCATGATGATCTCGTCGCCCGGCTGGATGTCCAACAACAACGCGGACATTTCCAGCGCTGCCGTGCACGAGTGGGTCAATAAGGCCTTGCTCGCGCCGGTACGTTCGGTCAACCACTCATGGCACCGCTTGGTGAACGGGCCATCGCCGGCGAGGATATTGCCGAACTTGGCTTCAGCGATGTAATAAAGTTCTTTCCCCGTCATGTAGGGGCGATTGAACTGGATGTTTTTGTCTTCCGCCATTTGAGCCTTCGTACGCAAGTTTTAGTCGAACTAGACATCACGTCGTTATGCGAGGTGGGGGCTACCCACTTTTTTTCCGGGCGACAAGCAACCTGGAGGCACCGACCGGAAAACTCACTCCCACCTTGATGAGCAAACACTCCAGCCACATCACGAAACCAAACAGCACATTGAGCGCCTTGGGTACCGCTAATTCGGCGGTCTCGCTCGTATCGCCCCGCTGTTGCTTCTTGGCGCCGCGTGAAATCATCATCGCCGGCAGCAGCAAAGAGACAAACGATGTGCTGCGCACGACGGAAAACCCCGCCTCTTCCACCTTGCGATGCAGGTCGGTGGCATCGTAGCGCCGCACGTGGCAGGAATATTCATCCACCTGGCTCCACAGCCACTGATGCTGGGGCACGGTCAACAGCATGATTCCCCCGGGCTTCAGGGCACGGTGCATCTGCTGGAGCACTACGGTATCCGCCTCGATGTGCTCGATGACATCGAACGCGCCAATCGCTTCGAACTCGTCGATGTAAGGGATATCGCGCGCATCCATCTGCACGAACTCGGCAGCGGGCAAGCGAGAGGAGGCAAACTTCAGTCCGGTCGAGAACATCTCGCTGCCAAGCAACCTGGCCTTCGGAAACGCCACGGCGACCCGACTCAGAATGAAGCCGGTACCGCAGCCGATTTCCAGGAATGAACGCATGCGCGGCGCATATTTCGTCAGCGCCCATGTAATCAACCTGCCACGCGCCCGGAACCAGAAATGGTCGCTTTCAAGGTGCGCGTAGGTCTCATAGAAGTCGGCCTTGAAGCCCTCCTGCTTGTCCTCCAGCTCTGGCGCAAAAGCGGCGAAACCGTTCTTTCGAGCCACCTGATGTCCACACTGGACACATGCCCCTTTCTCCGAGGCGTACGGCGTCTCGCATTCAGAACAGATCCTCACGCCTGGTTCCCATCCGGTTGGTCATGACGAAAGACGAATAGCTTGAAGACGACGAACAAGAAACCTCCTACAACGAAAATGGCAGCGGCCTGGACCCACTGATGGGGATATCCCAGCTTGTCGACAAACACCGTCAGCAAGGCCAGGTTGAGCAAATAGCCGGCTGCGTGCGCCAGGCCGAAGCGCCATGCCGTTCCCACGACGTTGCCGCGATGCTCGAACGCCCAGTTGCGGTTGCCCAGGAAGCTGATGCAGATGCCAAGCACGTACAGGAAGCTCATGGCCAGCTTGAATGGGATGCCCAGCCACGTCAATGCCAGGTAGGCCGCATAACCGATGGCATTGCAGGCGACGCCGACGACTGCGTAACGGAGAATGGGCCTGATTACGGGCCGCCAGCGCTGAATGAGGGTCACTCATCTCCCCAGACGGCAATCCCGAAACCCGTCTTGCCATAGCCGTTGCCGTTATAAAGCATGTAGCGTCGACCGGCATGATCGAAGACGAACGGGTAACAGATCATCTCCGAATCCCAACCCGATTCCGATACGTCGATTCCCACCTGCTCATCGTGTCGCGTCCATTGCACGCCATCGGCGGAGGTTGCATAGCGGATCCGGTAGGTGGGGCAGTCTTGCGTGGCCCGGGAGCAGAACCACATCCGGTACATGTCCGCATCCTTGAGCACCCGCGGCACACCCAGGGCGTACTCGTGTTCGTCACGGAACTCGATGGCAACCGTGCCGTTGCGCTCCCACTCGATCCCGTCGGCGGACTCAGCATATTCGAGATGATAGAAGTGCTTCGCTTCCGAAGGGCCTTGTTCCCATCGCACACAGGAGGTGAACCAGGCCCTGAATCGTCCGGCCTCGAACTGCACCTCGGGAGTGGCAACGAAGTGAGGAAGATCGCGGGTGCGGTCGATGACGGGGCCGCGGAACAGCCTCTCAAAGCGTTGGGTGGCCTCGTTCCATTCGGCCAGGCCGATGGAATTGCGGATCTTCACCGTCACGCCCAGGTTGATCCCGGTGTAGTACAGCAGCTTGCGGCCACCGACGTTGACGATCGAATTGGGCAAGGCGCCACTGTCGTCGAAACATCCGAGGTCGCCCGGTTCGAGAACCGGATCCGGATGGACACGCAAGACCTTGGTCGGGTCCCGCATGTCGATCTCGAGGAAGCCGCCGTGTCCGCGATTATCTTTGTCACGCGATGAGAAATAGATGCGATACAGATCGCCATCCACTTGCTCGGCCATGGGAATCATCGCGTGGGAATACAACCAATCGCTCTGCCCTTCTGCGCAGAATATCTTTCCTAGTTTTTTCCACATGGGATTTCTTCTGCCAATGATGATGTTCTTCAGATGTTCCTGACGCGGGTACTCGGTACGCGCGACCGCTCGGTGGCTTGTCCGACGTACACGCCTTCGGCAGCGGCATCTCCAAGAATCAGGGCACCGGCGCCGATGATGCACTTCTCGCCGATGGTGACGTGATCACGAAGGGTCGCGTTGACGCCTAGAAAACAGCTTTCCCCGATCGTCACACGGCCGGATACGACAATGTGCGAGGCCAGGAAACAATGGTCCTCGATACGCGAATGATGCCCGACGTGATTGCCGCTCCACAGGGTCACGTTGTTGCCGATGCTCACGAAGGGCTGGACGGTATTGTCTTCCAGGATGAAGCAGTTCTCGCCGATGTCCTCTGTCAGCACCGAGGCGCGCGAACTGATGTAGCTGACCATTTCGTAACCCAGCGCCTTGACTGCCAGATATTTTTCCTTGCGGATCTGGTTAAGCTTGGAATATCCGAGCGCGACGAAAAAGACATACCGGTCTGGCGGGTAAATCTGGGTGACGTCATCGAACGCCACCACCGGAAACCCCTTGAAGCTCTTGTCCGCCGGCATGTAGGCGGGATCGACGGCAAACGCCTCGACCTGATAGTCGGAGTCGGTGGAGAAATAATAGAGTGCAAGCTCGGCGGCGTCAGTGAGACCAAAAATAATGAGTTTTTTCATTCGATGCTCCGCGCCTCAGCCTGACGGTAGACGTTCCGGACGATAGTGTAGGGTCTCTGTTTGACTTCGGAATAGATCTTGGCGAGATAAATCCCGACCACACCGACGAATGCGATGATCAGGCCGCCGAGCAGCCAGATCGAAGCCATCAGCGACGTATAGCCACTGGGTGGGTTCGCCAGGAACAGCCAGTTGACGATGAGAAAGCTCGTGTAGGCGGCCGACAGCAGGAAGATCGCGCAGCCCACGCCGAAAATTCCCACCAGCGGTGCACTGCTGAAGGCAGTAATCGAATTGACCAGTTGCGCCACTTTCTTTCCCAGCGTGTAGGTCGTCTCGTCACGACTGCTCTTTACAATGGCCTGCGCACGCTGATCGAAGCCGGTGATAACCCACAGACCCGCCATGAACAACTCGCGTTCGTCGTGCTGAATCAGCGCGTCTACATAGCGGCGCGACATCAGCCTGGCGACGACGATATTGTCGGGCATATCCAGCCCGCTGAGGACACGGAAGAGTTTGTAGAACACCTTCCCGGTCCAGCGCTCGAAGTGCTTGCCTTTTCGCTGCTGCTGGACACCGTAGACCACATCGGCCTTCTCGCGCTCCATCTGCTCGCTGAACGAGAGCAACCATGCCGGATCTTCCTCCAGGTCGCTATCGAGCAGGAAGACACGTTCACCGCGGGCATATCGCAGGCCCGTCATCATGGCCTTGTGGTGGCCGAAGTTGCGCGAGAGGTCGACGACCACCACATGGTGATCGGCTTCGCTCAACTGAACGGCCAGTTCCAGGCTTGAATCGGGAGAGCCGTCGTTGACGAGTACGATCTCGTAATCATCTCCGACCAGTTGTTGTGCTGCCTGGCTTGCACGGAGATGGAACTGCTCGATGAACTTGGCCGAACGGTAAAGCGTGGCAACGATGGACAGCCTCATGCTTTGACATGCCTCATGTAACGGTGCGCGTCCTTGCCGCAATTGAACAGCAGATCCAGGACAGTGACGCCATGGGTGAACTCTCCCCAGAGTTGCGGATACTCGGGGAAGCCAGCGTAATCGAACCATTGCAGCGCAATGCCGGCGTCGTCGAACAGCGGCTCCTCGATGTAGTCCTTTGCCGCCGGCCCCGACAGGTATCGCGTCGCACCGGCCTGCTGACAAAGATCCACCAGGCGGGCGGTCCGGGTTTTGTCGCCGGCAGACTTATAGTCCCAGCAATTCGTAATGCGGGTTTCAATACCGATGTATCGGCAAATCGCTTCCATGAACTTCCGGTTCATCGACGACAGACCCGTGTGGGTCTCAACCAGATAGAGCGGCTCGAGCCACTGGGCGACCTCATCGAAGAAAGGCGCTCGCCCATAGTTGCTCTGCAACGTTTTCCAATGCTTGGCCTGCCAGGCAGGGGTCAGCTCGACATCGCGAATGCGGCGACTGATGCCTTGCCCGACAGGCACGCTGAGCCACTGGACGCCTTGCGGCGTCTTGATCTGGTTGCGATTGCGCCAGTCATTCTTGGTGAACTGCATGTCGTCGTAGAGGATGAACTCATCGACCGCAGCGATCATGTCGAAATAGCCCTTCCAGGGTATGTAGTTCGACTGGAGAATGGCGACGGTCTTCATGGGCGCTTGCTGCTCGCGTCCCAGGCACCCGGGTAGTAACAACCCTGGCATTTTGCCTGCGCGACCTGTTGGAAATGGAAGGAAATGCAGAACAGTAGCGCCAGCGACCAGAAACGCAACGCTGCCGGTGAAGGTTTGTAGGCAAAATTCAGAACGATCGCGACGAAAACCGGTGCCATCAGCAGGTAGTCATACAGGTACGGATGAATGGCAACGGCCTGCGGCCACAGCAGACTGGTCATCACGTATTGTGAAAAAAGCAGGTAGTAGAACATGCTGATGCCGGCCAACGGGGAAGTCCCCGCCGATGCCGCAACGCCGGCAGGTTCGCGCCGTTTGATCAGGCGGAAACAGGCCAACTGGGCTACCAGGAACAGGATCGGCACGGCAATGGTCGGAATGGGCCGCGGAAACTGCGGATCAAGTATCGACTTCAGGATGTTGGTGAAATAAGTGGTGTCGCCATCCAGGCCAGCGCGAAACAGCCAACCACTGTTGGACGAGGTGAAACCCAGTGCCTTCGCTATCAGAGGGGACGGCAGGTAGAAGGCAACGGCGGCAACGATGGCCACCAATGCCAGGCGACACATCCGCCTGTCGAGACCGTCGCTGCGGCATGCCCAAACCAGCAAGGCGGCGCCCAGCAACGCCGCCGAGATCGGAGAAAACACGGCAAAACACACGATCACTGCCATGACCGCTCCGGACCGTTCCTGATTTTTCCAGATCAGGAACGCAGCCAGCGCCTGGAGCGCAAATATCAATGGGAACGTATTGTCGACGTTGAATCTGGCCGAAGAAATCCAGAATCCCGGCATCGACACCATGAATACAACCGATAACAGAATCAGCAGTCCCTGACCGAATGCCAGGCGCTTTTCCACCAGACGGGACAGAAAAAAGAACGTAACGCCTGCCAGCGAGATGATGTTCAGGAAGGCCCCTGTCACTCTCATCGGTAATGCCTGCACAAACATCTCTAGTTTATAGAGGCCGTACATGTAGAACAGATAAGCCGTGGCATGGTTGGAATACGCGATCTTATTTGCGTAGTTCTCCATCGAATAGAAGACGAGGAAACCATGCTGCGAAAAAGCGTGTTGTTCCCAGATGGGAAACGTGAAGTTTCTCAGGCGCTCGGGCGCGGTCGCAATCTGGCTTGCCGCTTCCCCGAAGCCCAGTGAGTACACCACGCCGATGGTTATGATGACTGCCAACAAGTATAAACAGGAGAAAAGCTTATTATTTTTTATAAAGATCATCTTTTCTAGTATTCACAATACGCTTGGGATAATTGGTGCCAGTGCGGGAGGCCCAACGTGGCATTTGCTGCCAAACAAGGTAGAAACAGTTAGTGATCGGGGGAGTGGCCCGTAGTGTAGAGGATTACGGTCAGGCGGCAGCGCAATCATAATCCAGATATACGGTCTGGTGAAGCGCTCCTGATAGAGAATGGCGAATTGATTTATCGTGCTTTTTCAGTAGTGGGCAGGTGTTGGCGAAGCCGCCAACCACGCGCACGCAGGCAGCAACGGCCTTTCGTAAATTGAGGGACAGACCACGATTGCTGGCTGCAATGAATAGGCAGACACTAAATTAATCATGGTCTGTCCACGTTCCGCCCCGCGGAAAAAACCCCCTCTCCTGCCTCCTGTCCAAACAGTCTGCGGCGTATTCATCTAATCAATTCCCCCGCCGATAGCCTCAGATAAGGGCCTGGCCTGTCCCAAGGCTCCGCTCACGCTCGACTACACTTTCCCAGAATCCCCCGCTCCAGGAGCAGTAAGCGATGAAGATCCGCAGCAAGATCATAGGCTCGGGGCTGGTCAGTCTTTCTTTTGCGCTGTTGCTCGGCGGTATCGGGTTGTGGGGTTATCACTCCATGACCGAGGCCCTGGTGCAGAACGAGACCAGTATTTCGGCCATGCGCAAGCACATGGAGGCGGACATGATGCACGACGCCATTCGTGCCGATGTGCTCGCCGCTCTGCTGGTGAAGGCGGGGGATACCCAGGGGGCAAAGGAGGTGCTGGAGGCGTTCGATGAGCATATGCAGCGGATGCGCAAGGTTATCGCCGAAAACGCCGAGGCCAAGTTGCCTGAGGATGTCGCCAAGGCGATTGTCGAACTCAAGCCACAGGTCGAAACCTATATCGACAAAGCCAAGCAAATAATCGGCAAGGCACTGAGTGGTTCCCAGGATAGCCATGCGTTGCGCGCAGAGTTCGACAAGGCGTTTTCAGCGCTGGAGGAACGCAACGAGGCCGTGAGCGAGTTGATCGAGAACCAGGCGCAGTCGTCTCGTGCGCATCAAGACAGCAGCATTCAAACCTCGCAGACCTGGCTGATTATTACCTTGTTGGCCACTTGTGTGGCGCTGGCGCTGTTGTCGTGGAGCCTGCTCAAGGCGGTGCTGACGCCGCTGAACAAGATCATCCTCAATACCCAGGCGATTTCCCAAGGGGATTTACAGCGCTCGATGGGGGCTCAGAGCAAGGATGAGCTGGGTCAGTTGCAAGGTGTGATCGAGCAGATGCAGACCAATCTGCGGCAGATGATCGCCACTATCCGCGGTCAGAGCGATGAGTTGCACGGCACGTCCCGGCACCTGGGCGATACGGCGCGGCAGATTGTGTCCAGCGCCGATCAGCAGGCCCAGAGCGCAACCAGCATGGCGACGAGCATGGAGCAGATGATGGCGAACATCAGCCAGATCCATCAGCACGCCGACAGCGCCCGGACGATTTCCGCGCAGTCCGAACATTTGGCGAGCAGCGGTGGCCAGGTGATTCTCGGGGTGGTGGAAGGCATGAACCGGATCGCTGAAGTGGTCAACCAGTCGTCCAGCAAGATCACGGCACTGGACGCGTCGTCCGAGGACATTCATTCCATCATCCAGGTGATCAAGAGCATCGCCGAACAGACCAACTTGCTGGCCCTCAACGCCGCCATCGAAGCCGCCCGTGCCGGCGAGGCGGGGCGTGGTTTTGCGGTGGTGGCCGATGAGGTGCGCAACTTGGCGGCGCGCACCACGCAGTCCACCCAGGAAATCACCGCGATGATCGAGCGCATCCAGTCCAGCGCCCGGGACGCGGTGGCGAACATGCAGGCTTGCGTCAGCCGCGTGGACGAAGGCGTCAATCTGGCCCAACAGGCCGGGGTCTCCATCAGCGAAATCCGCACCGGTGCCCGGCATGCGGCCGAAGTGGTGGAGGAAATTTCCCACACCATTGCCGAGCAATCCAAAGCCAGTGATGAGATGGCCCAGCGGGTGGAGTCAATTGCCGAGCAGTCCCGCGAGAACACCCGCTCGATTCACACCCTGACGCAAACAGCGGATCAATTGAACAATGCGGCGGGATCGATGCAGGCTTCGGTGCAGCAGTTCAAGATTTGATCAATCGGTGCTTTTGTGGCGAGGAAGCTTGCTCCCGCCGGGCTGCACAGCAGCCTCTGCTTGCAATACTCGCGAACTATTGAAAATCATGGCTGGGCAATAATTATTGCCCAGCCATAACCCCCCCCCTAAAAATCTGACTCACACCTCGCTCACCTCAAACACAAACGAAATCTCCCGCTTCTGGGCACTCCAGACGTACCGAATGTGCTTGCCCTGCGTCGGAATCGAAACCGCTGGTGGGCGAAACGCGGCCACGCATTCATGGCCAGGCAGGCGGACGCTGTTGTACAGCAGCCCCCACGACAGGGTTTCACGCAGCTGCCGGGCAAACACTTGGGACGGGCCGTAGGCGGTAGGGTCCGGGTTGTGGAGGTGGGGGTAGTCGTGGCGGATGTCGTGCAGGGGTTTGACGACCTTGTTAACGTAGGTGCGCATGGTCAACTCCAGGTCTGGCTCGTTGGTCGCGCCAAGGAATCGCGCCTGGTGGTAGCAGGTCTCGGCGATGGCGGCTTCCTGGCTGCTGGCCGCGTAATAGACGCCGAAGGTGCCGTCGCTGAAGCGGCTGCTTTTGCCGATGTGGGTAAACGCCGCCATCACCGGCGAGGAGCCGGGCCCGGAAATGCGGTCCTCGGGGCGGACCCGGGACAGCACGCCGGCTTGTTCCATCAGCCGATCGTTGGTCAACGCTTCCAGGGCGTAGGCCGTGGGCAGGTCTTCCGGGTCGAGTACGTCTTCAAACAGCGAAATCGGCGGGAAGCTGCTGTTGACGATCCGATAGGCCCGTTTCCATTGCGGGTCCGCCAGTGATGGCACCATTAACCGCGCACTCCGTCGAGGTATCGCCGCACATCGGCGATGTCTACCACGCGGCCGGTCAGCATGTAGGACAGCGCCGACTGGCCATTGAACGGTGCCGCGGTGTTCGGGCTGCTGACCCATTGATAGGCACGGTCCCGGCTGTTGCTGAAGATAATGCTCAGCGCCTTGTGGATACCCATGAGGTAGGAAATGCGCTCGAGCGTATCGCGAGGCAGCTTCACGTTTTCCGGCAACTGTTTGTATTTGTAGAAGGTCGTGTTTCCCACCTTGCCCAGCAATGTGCGCTGCTGCTCGACGCTGCAGCCCCAGAGCGCCATGAGATTGAAGAAAAACTTCAACGCGACTCGACCCGCATCCGGGGAATCCAATTGTTGCTGCGCATTGAGAGTGATGGAGGAAGTCGCCATGGGTTTTGGCTCCTTTGTCGCGGGGTGGTGCTTAGAGGATAGTACAGATGTGGATTATTTTTAAGTTTTTATTCGCAAGTGGATTCCACAGATCCCCTATTTGAACAATTCGGCATGACTTCCCAAGTCAACAAACACAACCAGGGTCGGGCGTGAATGCTCCCAATTATATGACGTCCCTCATTCATATCGCGTCGCCTTACCCGTTTGACAACGCGCATCTATCGAGTCGAACCATTGACGGATATCCCGTGCCTCCATCATGGCCCGGGCGGTCTTATCCGAAGGCACTCGTACCTCGAATGGAAGCCCTTGAGTCTCAACAACCTGGCGCAGGAAAAGACGCATCGCATCGCCAACACTCAATCCACAGGCGTTCAAAACCTCAGTGGCACGGGCCTTCAAGGTTTCATCAATGCGGCAACGCACGTCAGTGTTTTTTGAAAATGTCTTAATGAAAGCACCTCACCGTTAATTTGTAGCTGCATAAGCTCGCGATGTGGCGTATTTCAACCTGAGTGTCCAAGGACGAATATCAGAGCGATCAGCCATGATGTTGGGAGTGTTCCGAGACTCACGCAGGATTTTTCGCAAGGCAGTCCACCTATGACCCTGCTAACTGATCCCGGCCAGCACCGACTGGGCAAATTCCCCAAATCCCGCATAAGCTCCAACCATCGCCTCCCGGCGCTTTTCGGCACAAAATCGCGACAACCGTGGCAAGGTGCATGATGATAGCCAGCATGCACTGCCTGGCTCGGACCAGGTGCACAACAATAGCGAGCCCACTTAAGCAGAGGGCATTACCTCATGGATAGCAGAACCCTACGCAACCTCATGCGTATCGTGCAGACCGGCTCGTTGTCGGCAGCGGCCGAGCATTCGTGCCTCACGGTGCAGGCGTTGGCGGCGCAGTTGAACAAGGTCGAGGAACAGTTCGGTTTCCGGTTGTTCCGGCGTTCGAACAAGGGCCTGACGTTGACGAGCCAAGGCTCGGAACTGACCCCCTTCATGGATCAGGTGCTGGTTGCCACCCGGCAGTTGGAGGAGAAAGTCGCGGCGCTCAAGACCCCGCGACAGCGCACCCTCAGAGTGGCGCTCAATACCACCCTGCCGGCGGAGTTCAACCGGCGAATGATCGACCGGTTGATCGCTGTGTTCCCCCAGTATCAGCTGGAATTCAGCTATGCCGAGTCGATGGAGAACCTGAGCAAGCTCAGGAACGAAGATTTCGACCTGGCGATCCTGATCGGGCAGCCGCAGGGCGGTTTTACCAGCATCACCATGCCGGATGTGCAGGTGCGGGTGGTCGGCGCCCATTGTGGCGACGCAGACGATTCCCTTGGCCTGCTCGGTGACAAGTTTCAGGTGCGTCCGGCAGAAGAATGTCCGTATTCCCACAGTTTCCTGCGCTTTCTCGATGCAGGCCTGGGCGAATATGGGTCGAGCCAGCGCATGGTGTATTCCTGCAGTGAAACGCTGACGCTGTCGTTGATCACGCAGCTCGATGGCCTGGGGCTGGTGTCCCGGGAAGCGGCGTTGCGCAACGGCCTGGCGATTTTCCCGGACTTCGAAGACTTCCTTGAGGTCCGCCTGGCGGTGAACAATTCGGAGCTGTCCGGCCAGGCGCTGCACGATGTGGTGGACCTGACGCTACAGGAACGAACCGAGCGCGATGTACGCCGCCGTGCCCACCGCCACACTGAGAAACAGGTTGCGGCTGAAATACGCACATAACAGCGTCGGTATCGCGGCATAGAATTCAGGGCGATCAAGTTGTATCTGCTGATCCTTGATCAGCAAGGGGGTCAGGCTGATGGCAGCGACGATCGCCACTGGCAGGTATTCCAGGGCACGGGCGACGAAAGGCGGCCAGTGTTCGGTATTGATCTGCAGCGGCAGGGCGCGTGGCAGGAAGGTCACGGCCATCATCAGGACCACGACCAAAATCAGGAACGTTTGGTCAGGCATACGCCCACCCCGCAGCCAACGAACGTGGCAATGAAGACATTGAACGGCGAGCTGCCCAGCAGGCTCAGCCCGCCCATGCAGACGACAGCCGCCAGGGCCGCGATCAGTTTGTTGCGAGTGTTGCACAACGAAACCAGCACATAGAGCATCATCGCGGTCAGGGCATAGTCGAGCTGGTATTTGATGAGGTGCGCCGCGTATTGCGCGCACACGGCGCCCAGCAAGCCACCCAGTACCCAGGACGTGTGGCAGAACAGGTTGAAGCCGACCAGGTAGCGCACGCTCACCGGCGCCCCGCTGCCGAGCTTGACGCTGTGGAACGCGAACGACTCATCCGTCAGCCCCGCCGCGTAGCACCAGCGCTCGAAACGGCTGAGCCCCAGCGCACGCAGGGCCTTGGCCATGTAGACCGACATCAGCATGTGCCGGGCATTGATCAGGAACGTGGTGAGCACGATGGTGGTCAGCGACGCGCCGCTGGAAATCAACGCCAGCGCGGCGAATTGCGAAGCGCCCGCGTAAACGAACAGGCACATCGCCACCGGCAACCACAGGGGCAACCCGGCGTTGACCGCCATCAGACCGAACACAAACGAAACCGTGAAATAACCCGCTACCACCGGACTGGCTTCAGCAAAGGTACGCGAGGCTTGTGGTTCGACCGCCAGCGGCTGGCTGGAAGTCTTGTTCATAAATCCCTCTCGAAGGTGATTTCACCCCGGGGCTCACAGAAGCCCTGGGCCGCCCAGAAGCGCTTGCCGGCCAGATTAGCATCGTCGACGAAAAGGAACATGCGCAGCACGCCGACCCGTTTCATGTCAGCCGATGCGGCTTCGACCAGGCGCTGGCCCAGGCCTTTGGTGCGATGCTGCGGGCTGACCGCCAAGTGATTGATGGTGCCACGGGTACCGAGCATGCCGCCGATCACCGCGCCCACCACTTCACCGTTCGCATCGATGGCCAGGTAGGCGGTGGTGGTTTCCTGCAACAACACACCGCGCAAGAATCGGGCGTCCTGCCATTCGCAGAACGACACTTCGTCGAAACCGCGAAAAAACCGCTCCAGTCGCTCGGCGTCACGGACCATGGTCCGGCGCAACAGGACCTGCTGCGTCGGATCGTCCATGGGCTCGAGCCGTTCAGCGAACAATGTCGAAAGCGGTCCCGGGCCGCGAGAAGGAGATGGCCAGGATCTGCCGGTACGCCATGTCATGGCTATGGGTGTTGCGCGCCGGGGTCACGTAATGGCGCATGTCACGATCCAGGAAGAACGTGGTGTCGAGGATGTCCTCGTAGGTCGTCGCCGCCAGCTGTTCTTCCTGGGCGCTGTACAAGCGGCTTTCCGCACCCGTCACATTCTGACGGCCCCAGAAGTGCACGCCGCTAAACGGATAGCCGTCGCAGTGAATCCCTTCGGGGGTGATTTCCAGTTGTTTGCCCGGCTTGATCTCGATGCGAATCTGATGGATCTGGCACTGCCAGATTTCATCGTGCAGTTCCTGCGGCAGGACGTTCTTGTAAACCTCGAAGTCCGTGTCGATCAGGCTGCGCATCACCGGCGAATTGATCACTTCGTTGGAGAAGTCCTGGAAGTGCCGCTCCAGTCCACCGACATAGCTGTTGTTGGCCTTGGACTGAATGTAGGCCCGGTGTTCGAGCTGCGTGAGCTCACGGGTCGTAGGGTTGTATTCGAAGTCGCTGTAGCGGCGAAAACGCATGCCTGACTCGGCCTGGCCGTAGTAACTGTCGGGCTCCATGTTTTCCCAGCTTTTGGTCAGCCGGACAAAATCGCCGAAATGACCGTAGAGGTTGAAGTCCCCACCGCGAACGTTGACGTATTTGTCACGTCTTAGCGCTTCGCCCACTTCCCTGTTCAGAACGATCATTTTTCATAGGTCTCCGCTGCATTGAGCGGCCTAATCTAGTAGGTGCAGGATTTACGTCCATGAGAAAGTATTTGAGGCATTTCAAGCGGCGCTTGAAACGGCGGGTAAAGCTGCATTAGTACGACTTTTGCTCGGGCAAACAGGCGGTTCCAGCGGTATTTCTTGCGCTAAAAGCCAAAAAGCACCCGAGTCTGAGGCCGCAACGCTATTCACTTCAGGCAGGCATGAATCAGTTGTGGCGAGGACGCTTGCTCCCGCTGGGCTCTGTAGGAGCTGTCGAGTGCAACGAGGCTGCGATCTTTCCCCAGACACTTGAGTCTCAAGCGAATGAGTCTCAAGCGAAAGATCAAAAGATCGCAGCCTTCGGCAGCTCCTACGGCCAGCGGGAGCAAGCCCCCTCGCCACGGTTTTATCCACTTACAACGCGATCAGGCATCAGAAGACGTTGATCGGGTAATCCACGAACACCCGCAGCTCATTGCCGCTGACGTTGTACTCGCTGGACTTCTGCGACACTCGCAGCACGGAACTGCGCAACCTTACGCTCAAGTCCTTGGCCGGGCCGCTCTGGACCACGTACTTGAACTGGTTGAAGATCTCGCGCTCGGTACCGCCTTCGCTGGTAGAGGTGGTGATGTTGTCGCCACGCACATAAGCGACGTTATAGGTCAGGCCCGGTACGCCGAAGGTGGTGAAGTCCAGGCCATAGCCCAACTGCCAGCTGCGTTCGTCTTCAGCGTTGAAGTCGGACCAGTAGGAGTTGGCCAGGTAGATCGTGTTACCACCATCACCCACCCGATTCTGCTCGCGCTGATAGCCACCGTAGGCATAACCCAGGTTGCTGTCGCCGGTGCTGCGCTGGTGGGCGAGCGTGAAGCTGTGCGGGCCGGTGGCGAAGGTGGCAGCCAGGCTCCAGATCTTGTTGTCATCGCCGGTGACGTTGTTTTCACGAACGTAGCTGTTGTCCAGCTTGGTGCGATAGCCGTTGAAATCCAGGGTCAGGGACTGATCCTTGGCCAGCGGGAACACATAGTTGGCGTTCACGTATTGCTTCTTCAATACGTCCTCGACATCCGAGGCGTAGAGCGAGGCCTTGAACTGCTCGGTGAACTGATAGCTGCCGCCCAAGACGTTGATCGACTTCAGGCCACCGCTGTCGCGGCCTTCAGCGCTCTTGCGCGATTCGGCGGTGAAACGGCCGGCATTGAGTTCCAGGCCCTTGATCTCCTTGGAGGTGATCAGCGTGCCGGTGTAGCTTTCCGGCAGCAGGCGCGAGTTGTCATAGCTGAGCACCGGCAGGGCCGGCATCTGGTCACCGTAGGCCAGCACGGTGTTGGAGACGCGGAACTTGACCGCTGCCCCGAACTTGGACAGATCATCGGCCGCGTTGCCGCTGTCGCCTTGCTTGAAGAAGTCGATGCCGCCCGCACCGCTGCGGCCTTTACCGCCGTCCAGACGCAGCGCGTACAGACCGAACGCATCCACACCTACACCCACGGTGCCCTGGGTGAAACCGGACGAAAAGGTACCGATGGCCGCTTGGCCCCATTCAGCCTTGTCTTCGTTGCCATCTTTGTAATCGCGGTTGATATAAGCGTTGCGCAACAGCACTTTCAAGCTGCTGTCTTCAACGAACCCTTTGGACTCAGCCTGGTCGTTGGCCATGGCGTGTGTCGTGCTCAAGATCCCCAGTGCGATCAAACTAATGCGCTTGTTCAACATGATTATTTTCCTTGTACGGGTTGATACGCACTGCGGCGGGCAACCGAAATGGCGCTTTTTGCGCTCTTTTTCGGACTCTTGCTCCTGAAAATAATGAAAAGGCCCGCCCACGAGTGATCGTGTCGGGCCTTTTTATTATTTAAGAGTCATGGCTGTTAGCCACAGGCGTAGGACGAATCCTAGTCTCGCCCTCAACGGTGTGTCAATTTCGTGAATCGTCTGTAATTAGGCGAAAAACATCTAAGAATCTATCAAAACGAACAACCATCCAGACCGCAGGCCGCCGATGGCGTAGAAGCCTGCTCCGGCAAGGCTTGAGTCAGCCATTGGGTAAATGCCTCGGGTTTGCCGAGCCAGGGGCCGATGTCGATCAGCGTGAACTGGCCGTCCTGCTCCAGGGCAAAGGTCGGGAAACCCTGGCCGCCAACCCGGGCCAGCAAGGTACGACTGGCCTTGATATGCCCCAGCACGTCAACCGCGCGCAACGCCGCCAGGAACGCCTGGGCTGGCAGGCCGATGGATTGAGCGAGCTCCAGCAGGACGGCCTCGTCAGCGATGCGCCGGCCCTCGACGTAGTGCGCGGTTTGCAGGCGCCCGAGCAATTCCAGGCCGTGGCCGCCGAGCTGTTCGGCAGCGAGGATGGCAGCAGTCGGCGGCGCCGAATCGAACACGGCGCTGTGGTCACGCAGCAAACCTTCGAAATAGGCCTCGCCAAACGGCTGCCCGGAATATTCGGCGATGCGCCGGTCGTGGGGCATCACGTAATTGCGCAACTGCGGCGAGACCTGCTGGCGATTGGCACCGGTCATCATGCCGCCGCCATGGGCAGTGACCGGCAAAACGGTCCGGGCAGCCTGCACCAGCGGCTTGGCGCCGTAGCACCAGCCGCACAGCGGGTCGTAGATATAATGAAGAGTGGCCATGAGAACTCCGCTAGCCGTCAGGATTCGATGACAGCAGGGTAGCCTCGGCAGGGCTGCGGAAAAACGCTGGAATGGCTTTCAATCTATTTCGCGGATCGGTCGAATGCCCACTGAATTTTCCCCCCTGTGGGAGCGAGCTTGCTCGCGATGGCAGTGTGTCAGTCAACAGCAGTATTGTTGATCCACCGCTATCGCGAGCAAGCTCGCTCCCACAGGGATTTGTGTGAATTCGAAAGCCCGCGGACACAAAAAAAGCGCTGCCATCCCGGCCAGCGCTTTTTATCAATCCGTCGAATTCTATCCTTGCATCACATCCCACAACGCTTCCAGCTCCGCTTCGCTGAACAGGCCAGCGGGGTAACGCTCAACGATCATCCGGCGCGGATCAGGTTCTCTGATCTGACGCGTTCCGTTGGACTTCAACCACTGCGCCAAGGCTTGAAGCGACTCACCATTAACGGCCAAGGGATGGCATGTGCGCTCGCTTGTCATATTCATTCCAGCGCCCTCTCCTGGTTGATGAGCGGCCAATTTATCCAAGGTTTATGACAAAACAACGCAGTTCCGCTCCTCGAAACTGCTGGGACGCTGATACAAGAGCTATGCCAACGTATCCACGATAACTATAAACAGACACAAAAAAGCCCACGACCCAATCGGGCCGCGGGCTTGCCATGATGGATCCAAAACCGCCGACTTAGAGCCGACGCGGTCGATATCACCCAGCTGTTACATCGCCACTCATTTTGCGCGCGGTGCAGGTTGCTGTTGAGTAAGGCAATGGATATTGCCGCCCCCGAGTAACAGTTCGCGTCCTGGCACCATGACCACTTCGTGCTGCGGGAACAGGTTCTGCAGGATATCCCTGGCCGGTGCGTCCAGCGGATCGTCAAAGCTTGGCGCGATGATGCCGCCGTTGACGATCAGGAAATTCACATAGGAACCGGCCAGCCGTACCGACGGGTTACGCTCCTGGGAACCTTCCACCGCATCGACGCCGGCACACTCTTGCTCGGTGGCGTACAACGGCCCCGGAATCGGCATTTTGTGCACTGTGAACGGGCGTCCCTTGGCGTCAGTGCTGTTTTGCAGCACGTTCATCGCCGCGTGGCAGCGGGTGTAGTTCGGGTCTTGCGGGTCGTCGGTCCAGGCAAGCAGCACTTCACCTGGCCGCACGTAGCAGCAGAAATTATCCACATGGCCGTCGGTTTCGTCATTGAACAGACCGTCCGGCAGCCAGATGATCTTGTCCACCGCCAACTGCGCGCTGAGCACCGCCTCGATCTCTTCGCGGCTCAAGTGCGGGTTGCGATTGCGGTTGAGCAGGCACTCTTCGGTGGTGATCAGGGTGCCTTCACCATCCACGTGGATCGAGCCGCCCTCGAGCACAAAACCTTCGGTGCGATAACGCGGGCTGCGCTCGATCTCGAGGATCTTGCCGGCCACTTGCGCATCACGGTTCCACGGCGCATACAGGCCACCGTCGAAACCGCCCCAGGCGTTGAAATCCCAATCGACACCGCGCACTTCGCCGCTGTCATTGATGACGAACGTCGGCCCTGTGTCGCGAACCCAGGCGTCGTCGCTGGACATTTCCACCAGGCGGATATTCGGCACGTCGAGACGCGCCCGGGCATTTTCGTACTGGGCCGCAGACACCGCCACGGTCACCGGTTCAAAACGGGCGATGGCCTTGGCGACGGCTACGTGGGCGGCCTGCGCGGGCTTGCCGCCCAGGCGCCAGTTGTCCGGGCGCTCGGGCCAGATCATCCAGACCTGGGTCTGGATCGCCCACTCGGCAGGCATGTGGAAACCATCCGCGCGGGGAGTGCTGTGCAACGTTGTCATGGGTCATCTCCTGGCGATGGGCAGTGGCAACTTTATAAACGATAAATATCGACTAATAAAGCCAGAAAAACTTAGCGCCATCAAAAAATAGCGGAAAAAACCGACAAAAATCGATTTTATAAGATTTGTGCCAAACCCTGTGGGAGCGAGCTTGCTCGCGATAGCGGCGAGTCAGCCAAATCAATATTGGCTTGGGCACCGTCCATCGCGAGCAAGCTCGCTACCACAGGGAAACAGCTTGGCGTTCCAGATTAGTTACAGCCCCTCGTCCAAGACCTTCACCAGCATATCGACGAAGAAATCCACGCTCTGGCGCGTGGTGACCATCGGCGGTTTGATCTTGAGGATGTTCAGGTAATCGCCGGTCGGCTGCATGAAAATCCCCAACGTTCGCAGACGGTTGCACAGCGCCGTGGTTTCTTCAGTGGCTGGCTCCAACGTGTCGCGGTCGCGGATCAGTTCCACGCCCAGGTAGAACCCGGAGCCATGCACCGCGCCGACCAATGGATAGCGGTCGATCAAGGCCTCCAGCCGCGCCTTGAAGTGCCCGCCCACCACCAGGGCGTTTTCCCAGAGATTTTCTTCTTCCATGACATCCAGCACCGCCATGCCGATCTGGCAACTGACCGGACTGCCTCCGGCCGACGAAAAGAAATACCCCTCGGCTTCCAGTGCCTCGGCGATCTCCCGGCGGGTAATGACCGCACCCAGCGGCTGGCCGTTGCCCATGCCCTTGGCCATGGTGATAATGTCCGGCACCACGCCTTGCTCTTCGAAGCCCCAGAAAAACTCGCCCATGCGCCCGTAACCGACCTGTACTTCGTCGGCGATGCAGACCCCACCGCGCTCGCGCACCATCGCATAGACCTGCTTCAGGTAACCGGGCGGCAGCGCGATCCCACCGGCGTTGCCGTATACCGGTTCGCAGATGAAACCGGCGAGCTGGCGCTTGTTTTCAGCGATTTTCGCCAGGTTGTGTTCGACGCTGCGCACGTAGTCCGGCGCAGTGTCGGGGCCACGGAATTCGCCGCGATAGGTGTTCGGTGCGGTCACCGGATGCACCCAGTCCGGACGGCTGCTCAGGGCCTGGGGGTTGTCGGCGATGGACGTCGAGACCGCATCGGCCGCCACCGACCAGCCGTGGTAGGCCTCCAATACGCTGAGCATGTCCCTCCCGCCGCTGTAGGCCCAGGCCAGGCGGATCGCCAGGTCGTTGGCCTCGGTGCCGCTGTTGACCAGGAACACCCGGTCCATGTTGGACGGCGCCAACGCCAGCAGGCGTTCGGAAAACTCGGCGATCGCCGCGTAGTGAAAACGCGAGTTGGTATTGAGCAGCGACCATTGCCGGGCAGCCACTGCCGCCATGCGTGGATGGCCGTGGCCCAGCACCGCGACATTGTTGAGCATGTCCAGGTAGGAGCGGCCCTGCATGTCGATCAGGTGATTGCGCCAGCCGCGCTCGATACGCGGCGGATCGACGTAATAGTGCTTCTGCGAACGGGCAAAGCTCGCATCGCGACGGGCCAGCAGCACCTCGGGATCGATCTCCGGCTCGGCATCGCAAGCCAGCCCCAGCAGCACCGCCGGCGAAGGGCATAGCGCCTGCCAGGCCAGTGCCCTGGAGGGCGTGCAGAACAGCGGTGGATTCACTTGGGCGCCACGGCACAACTGAACCCGCAACGGCCCCGTCACTTCGCCCAGCACCTGCCCCTTGACCAGTGCCGCGCCGGAATGCAGCGGCGACGTCACGCCCCACAGCCGCACGCTCAACTGCGCGCTGTCCAGCTGCAACAGGCCGTCGGCCGTCTTGTGCACGACCCCAGCGAACGGGGATTCGAGCGGCGTCCCCCGAGGAACGCTCAACTCCACGTGCAGTGGATAAGTATCGGGGTCGAGGGCGCTGTCCGGCCGAGTGCGGGATAACCGGTACTGCCCGTAGCGGCTGGCGGCCTGGCCATGAACGCCCGCGGCCTCACTCAGCAGGCGTTGGTCGATCCCCGGCTGCTCCCAATTGCCGGCCTCGAAATGCGGGCTCAGTACACCCAGGTCAATCAGTGCGAACTCACGCCCCACCAGAGTCGGCAACAGCGGCGCAAAGCCTTCGCTGGCGATGGGCGGCAGGCTGTGACCGACGGCGGTGAGAATCGCCGCTTCCATCAACTCGAAGGGCACCGAGTGGGCGACCCGGAAAATCTCCCACTCATGGGCCAGGTTGTCGCGGCTGTACTGGTTGTCCGGGTCGATGGAAACCTGCTGCTCACCGCTGAGCACCAGTACCGCGGCGCGCGCCACGATCAGAGGCCACAGCGCCAACAGTTCTTCGCGTTGCAAGGGGTTGATCGCCTGGTAGGCCTTGATCGCCGGCAAGATGAAGAACGGGTCGCCGTCGGCGTGGTGCAGCAGGGCCGCGCACGTCACCGACAAGTCAGTGATGCGCCAGGTGCGGATCAGGTCGCCGAAATCGATGACGCCCTGCAATTGCCATTGGCGCTGGGCATCGCGCTGCCAGACCACGTTGTCATCAGTGATGTCCATGTGGATCGCCTGCACCGGCAGGCTGGCCTTGAGCGGCTGCAAGCGCCGCTCGGCCTGTTGCGCAACCTCGGCGATCAGTTGGCGCCGTTGATCGTCGTCGATGACCGGCAACAGGTGATCGACCAGGGCGGGGGCGTGGCGCGCGTCCCATTGCAGGGTGCGCTCCAGGCCTGGGTGGTCGAATGTCGCCAGGGCCAGGTCCATTTCCGCGCACAGGCGGCCCAGGCCGGTCACCAACTCAGGCGGCAGGTGTTTGAGCTGCGTGAGGGACTGGCCGTCGATGTACTCCAGCAGTCGCATGTGAACCGCTTGCCCGTCGACATCCAATGTCAGCAGGTCCTGGCCGTTGCTGGCGGTAATCACCCGCGGCACCTTCACCGCGCCGTGCCCGGCCAACTGCTTGAGGGCAGCGTGTTGGGCCTGGAATTCCTGGACAGCGTAGTCGCCGTGGCAAATTTTCAACACAAAGCGCCCGCGCTCGCTGTCGACGCGGTAGTTGAGGTCCTGGTTGCTGCCAAGGGGTCGCAGGTCACCGCTGAGTCCGTAATTCAAGCGCAACAGCACCAACGCCTGCTCGGCGCTGATCTGTGGGCTTGGCAAACTGGCACGGTGAACCAACGTAGTGAGTGGCATACAACGACCCCTGAGGTGGTTTTGATCGGATGACTATCTCGCCACTGAGTCGTGGGATAAGCAACCCCTCTTACATACTCATTCTGGTATTGCGCATGCGGCGAGGGGATTTATCCCAACGCACAGGTTCATTCTTGCGCCGGTCGCCTGTCGACGCGCCGATATCCCACTTGCGCCGCCTTCGCCATGCCTACAAGCTATGCTCTTATCGCTCTACTCTCTGGTCCAAAAGGCTTACTGGATGCGCATTCTCATCACTGGCGGTGCTGGCTTCATCGGCTCGGCCCTCATACGGCACTTGATTCTTGATACCGGACACCAGGTCCTGAACCTCGATAAGCTGACCTATGCCGGCAATCTCGAATCACTGAGCAGCATCGATCACGACAGCCGCTACGAATTCGTCCAGGCCGATATCGTCGATCAGCCAACCGTCAGTGCAGTGCTGGCGCGATTCAAGCCTGACGCCATCATGCATTTGGCGGCCGAGTCCCATGTAGACCGCTCCATTGATGGCCCGGCGGACTTCATCCAGACCAATATCGTGGGCACCTACAGCCTGCTGGAAGCCACTCGAGCCTATTGGCAGACCCTGCCCGAGCCGCAGAAGCGCGCGTTTCGCTTCCACCACATTTCCACCGACGAAGTGTATGGCGACCTGCACGGTGTGGATGACCTGTTCACCGAAACCACCGCCTACGCCCCAAGCTCACCGTATTCGGCGAGCAAGGCGGCGTCCGACCACCTGGTCCGCGCCTGGCAACGCACCTATGGCTTGCCCGTGCTGTTGACCAACTGCTCGAACAACTACGGGCCGTTTCACTTCCCCGAGAAGCTCATCCCACTGGTGATTCTCAACGCACTGGCCGGTAAGCCATTGCCGGTCTACGGCAACGGCCAGCAAGTGCGCGACTGGCTGTTCGTCGAAGACCATGCCCGTGCACTGCTCAAGGTCGTTACAGAAGGCGCGGTCGGCGAGACTTACAACATCGGCGGCCACAACGAGCAGAAAAACATCGACGTGGTGCGCAGTATCTGCGCATTGCTCGAAGAACTGGCGCCACGCAAACCCGAAGGGGTCGAGCACTATGCCGACCTGATCAGCTTCGTCCAGGATCGCCCAGGCCACGACCTGCGCTATGCCATCGACGCCAGCAAGATCGAACGGGAACTGGGCTGGACGCCTCAAGAAACCTTCGAGACCGGGCTGCGCAAGACCGTGCAGTGGTACCTCGAAAACCTGCTGTGGTGCCAACGCGTCCAGGACGGCAGCTATCAGGGCGAGCGCCTGGGCTCGCTCGACAACAAGGATGCGACTGCGTAATGAAAGGCATTATTCTGGCCGGCGGTTCCGGCACACGCTTGCACCCGATTACCCTCGGCGTTTCCAAGCAGCTATTGCCGGTTTATGACAAGCCGATGATCTATTACCCGATCTCGGTGCTGATGCTCGCCGGCATCAAGGACATCCTGGTGATTTCCACCCCGCAGGACCTGCCGCAATACCGCAACCTGCTGGGCGACGGCCAACAGTTTGGCGTGCAGTTCAGCTACGCCGAGCAGCCGTCGCCCGATGGCCTGGCCCAGGCGTTCCTGATCGGCGAGCAATTCATTGGCAGCGACTCGGTGTGCCTGATCCTGGGCGACAACATTTTCCACGGCCAGCATTTTGGCGAACAATTGCAGACCGCCGTCAACCGGCAGAGTGGCGCGACAGTGTTCGGCTATTGGGTCAAGGACCCTGAGCGTTTTGGCGTGATCGACTTCGATACAGAAGGACGGGCGATATCCATCGAAGAGAAACCCACCGCGCCCAAATCCAGTTACGCGGTGACCGGCCTGTATTTCTACGACAACGACGTGATCAAGATCGCCAAGGCCATCAAGCCGTCCAAGCGCGGCGAACTGGAAATCACCGACGTCAACAATGCCTACCTGCAACGCGGCGACCTGCACGTCGAGCGCTTCGGTCGTGGTTTCGCCTGGCTGGACACCGGCACCCACGACAGCCTGCTGGAAGCCTCGCAATACGTGCAGACCATCGAACATCGCCAAGGCCTGAAAGTGGCATGCCTGGAAGAAATTGCCTACCAGCAAGGCTGGGTCAGCCGCGAGCACGTCCTTGAGCGCGCCCAGTATTTTGGCAAGACCGGCTACGGCCAGTACTTGTTTAACATCGCCGGAGAAACACGATGAAGGTCATCGCCACTCGCTTGCCAGACGTCCTGGTCATCGAACCGAAAGTCTTTGGCGACGACCGGGGGTTTTTCTACGAAAGCTTCAATGCCCGGGCGTTTGCCGAAGCGACTGGCTGCACTCTGCAGTTCGTCCAGGACAACCATTCTCGCTCCACCAGGGGCGTGCTGCGGGGCCTGCACTATCAGATCGAACAGGCCCAGGGAAAACTCGTGCGCGTCACGGCGGGGGAAGTGCTGGATGTCGCGGTGGACATCCGCCGCGGCTCGCCGACCTTCGGCCAATGGGCCAGCGTACGCCTGTCGGCGCAGAACCACCGGCAGATGTGGGTCCCGCCAGGTTTTGCCCACGGTTTCGTCGTACTGAGCGAATCAGCAGACTTCCTCTACAAGACCACTGATTACTACGCCCCCTCGGCCGAACGCTGCATTCGCTGGGACGACCCGCAGTTGGCCATCGATTGGGAGTTCGAAGGCGCGCCGATTCTCTCGGCCAAGGACCAGAATGGCAAGACCCTGCACGAGGCCGACCTGTTCCCATGAGTGCTCCCTTGCGCATCCTGATCATCGGCCAGAATGGCCAGGTTTCCCGGGCGCTCCAATCGCGCCTGAGCGGCCTGGGCGAGTTGATCGTACGCGGCAGCGACCAGCTCGATCTCGCACAACCGGACTCCCTGCGCGCGCCCATCGAAACCCTCAAGCCCGGCCTGATCATCAATGCCGCCGCCCACACGGCCGTCGACCAGGCCGAAAGTGAACCGGAGCGGGCGTTCGCCATCAATGCCACGGCACCGGGCATCCTGGCCCAGGCTGCGGTTGCGCTGGGCGTCCCGCTGATTCATTACTCCACCGACTACGTCTTCGATGGCCTCAAGCCGGCCCCCTACACCGAAGACGACACGCCCAACCCGCTGAGTGTCTACGGACGCAGCAAACTGGCCGGCGAGAATGCCATCCGCCAGGCGGGCGGCCAGCACCTTATTCTGCGCACCAGTTGGGTGTACTCCACCGAGGGCCGCAACTTCCTGTTGACCATGCAGCGCCTGTTGCAGGAAAAACCGCAGCTGCGGGTGGTCGCCGACCAGGTCGGCGCACCGACCTGGGCCGGCACCATTGCCGACAGCACCGCGCAACTGATCGAGCGCTGGCAGGCCGGCCGACCCGGCGCCTGGGGCACCTATCATCTGACAGCCCGGGGCGAGACGTCCTGGTTCGGTTTCGCCCAGGCCATTGGCGAAAACCTGCTCGATCGACACAAACCGTGTGCGCTGCTTGAGCCCATTGAATCCAGCGCCTATCCGACTCCAGCCCCGCGGCCACTTAACTCGCGCCTGGATTGCACGCGCCTGCTCAAGGAGTGGGGCGTGAGCCAACCGGACTGGCGAAGCGCGTTGCAGCAGTGCCTTGGCGGACAAACCTAGTACTGCCTTACAAATAGTATTTGCAAGGCAACTAGGCATAATACGCCTGTCACCACAGGCGTCCGAGGCTCATGAATTCCACCCTTCCCCGCAGACCCCGCTGGCGCAGCCTGGCCTTGCTCGCGCTGTGCCTGGCGCCGTTGCTGTGGCCGTTGGAGCACCTGGCCGAACGTTATTACCGCAGCGAGTTGGCCGGTCAGAACCGCCAGACCCTGGACCTCTACGTCGCCAACCTGCTGGGCACGCTGCACCGTTATGAGGTGCTGCCACAGATTCTCGGCGAGCTGCCGGCCTTGCGCGCCGCCTTGTCGGCGCCGGACGATGGCGTGACCCAAGGCAATGCCAACCGGCTGCTGAAAAACATCAGCGCCCAGACCGGCGCCGAAGTCATGTACCTGATGGACCCTTCCGGCAAGACCCTGGCCGCGTCGAACTGGGACAAACACGACAGTTTCGTCGGACGCAATTTCGCCTTCCGGCCGTACTTCATCGAAGCCATGGCCGGGCGCCTGGGCCGCTTCTTCGGCCTGGGCACGACATCGGCCAAACGCGGTTATTTCTTTGCCGCCGCCGTGCGCGACCGCGAAAAAGTCATCGGCGTGCTGGTGGTCAAGGTCGACCTCGACCACACCGAAAGCCTGTGGGGCAAGACTCCCGAACAATTGCTGGTGACTGACCACAACGGCGTGGTCATCCTCACGTCGCGACAAGAGTGGCGCTTTCGCGCGACCCGACCCTTGAGTGACGCCGAGCGCGAGGCCATCAGCGCGGTACAGCCGTATCCAACCCGCGACCCCAAGCCGCTGAACCTGGACGCCAACGCCTGGCTGACCCAGACCCAGTCCATCGAGGAAACCGGCTGGAGCGTGAGCATTCTCGCCCCGCGCACGCTGATTGATCGTCCGGTGCGCACCGTGGTCGCCATCGGTGGCGCGGCGTTGCTGGTCTTGATGTTGTTGCTCGGGTTGATGATGCAACGCAGGCGCCATTACCTGGATCGAATCGCCTTCGAAGCCAAGGCCCGTCACGAATTGGAAGGCCGGGTGGCCGAGCGCACCAGTGACCTGGAAGGACTGAACCGACGGCTGAAGCAGGAAGTGCTGGAGCGCGAACAGGCTCAGCAGGAGTTGGTCCGCGCCCAGGATGACCTGGTACAGGCCGGCAAGCTGTCGGCCCTGGGCACCATGTCGGCGAGCATCAGCCACGAACTCAACCAACCGCTGGCAGCGATTCGCAGCTACGCGGAAAACGCCGAGATTTTGCTCGACCACCAACGCACCGAAGACGCCCGGGGCAACCTCAAGCTGATCAGCGAACTGACCGGGCGCATGGCCTCGATCATCGCCCACCTGCGCGCCTTCGCCCGCCGCGACCGACACGCACCGGAAAGCGTCGCCCTGCAACCGGCGCTGGACGATGCCCTGGCGCTGCTCGCCAAACGCCGGCGCAGCATGGAAGTGGAGCTGATCCGCGATTTGCCGGCCGCCACGCTGTGGGTCGAGGCCGGCGAAACCCGCTTGCGCCAGGTACTCGGCAACCTGCTGGCCAACGCCCTCGATGCGCTCACCGAGAAAGGCCCACCCCGCAAACTCTGGCTCAGTGCCCAGGCCACCGAAACCGGCGTCAACCTGTACATCCGCGATAACGGTCCGGGGTTTTGCATGGAAGCCCTGGGCCGCGCCGGCGAACCCTTCTACACCACCAAGACCCGCACCCAGGGCCTTGGCCTGGGGCTGGCGATCTGCGACACCCTGATGCGCGCCTTTGGCGGCGAACTGTCGTTCGCCAACCACAAGGAAGGCGGCGCCCTGATTACCCTGAAGCTGCGCGCCGGCGCCCCCGGGGTGAGCCTGCAACCGTCCGAGGACCGAAGTGTATGACCATCGACAACCGGATTGAGGTGGTGCTGATCGACGACGATCCCCATTTACGTCAGGCCCTGAGCCAGACCCTCGACCTGGCCGGCCTGAAAATCCTGCCCCTGGCCGAAGCCAAGGGTGTAGCCGGGCAACTGCCCCGTGACTGGCCGGGCGTGGTGGTCAGCGATATTCGCATGCCGGGCATGGATGGCCTCGAACTGCTGGGCGAACTCCACGCCCAGGACTCGGAACTGCCGGTGCTGCTGATCACCGGCCACGGCGACGTGCCGTTGGCCGTGCAGGCAATGCGCGCCGGAGCCTATGACTTCCTGGAAAAACCTTTCGCCAGCGATCATCTGCTCGACAGCGTACGCCGGGCCCTGGCCTTGCGCCGACTGGTGCTGGACAACCGCAGCCTGCGCCTGGCCCTGAGCGATCGCCATGAACTCAGCGCCCGCCTGGTCGGCCAATCGACACCCATGTTGCGCCTGCGCGAGCAGATCGGTGCACTGGCCGCCACCCGCGCCGACGTGCTGATCCTCGGCGAAACCGGTGCCGGCAAGGAAGTAGTCGCCCGTGCGTTGCATGATCTTTCAGGCCGGCGTAACGGCCCCTTCGTGGCGATCAACGCCGGGGCCCTGGCCGAGTCGGTGGTGGAAAGCGAGCTGTTCGGCCACGAACCCGGCGCTTTTACCGGCGCGCAGAAACGCCGCATCGGCAAATTCGAATTCGCCAACGGCGGTACGCTGTTCCTGGATGAAATTGAAAGCATGAGCCTGGATGTCCAGGTCAAGCTGCTGCGCCTGCTGCAGGAGCGCGTGGTGGAGCGGCTGGGGGGCAATCAACAGATCCCGCTGGATATCCGCGTGATCGCCGCGACCAAGGAAGACCTGCGCCAGGCCGCCGACCAGGGACGTTTTCGCGCCGACCTGTATTACCGCCTGAACGTCGCGCCGCTGCGCATACCGCCGTTGCGTGAACGGGGGGAGGATGCGCTGACGCTGTTCCAGTATTTTGCCGACGAAGCCAGCGCTCGCCACGGCCTGCCGCCCCATGAATTGCAACCGGCACAACGGGCGCTGCTGCTGCGCCATAGTTGGCCGGGCAATGTGCGGGAACTGCAGAACGCCGCCGAACGTTTTGCCCTGGGCCTGGAACTGGCCCTGGACAACAGCGTGCCCGACGGCAGCCCCGGCGCACCGGTGGAAGTGGTCAGTGGCGGCTTGAGCGAGCAGGTGGAAAACTTCGAGAAAACCCTGATCGCCGCCGAACTGGCCCGCCCCCACAGCTCGGTGCGCAGCCTGGCCGAAGCCTTGGGCATTCCACGCAAGACCTTGCACGACAAGTTACGCAAGCATGGGCTGAACTTCGGCGACAGCAGCCACGGCTCGGCCGATGAGTCCGATTGAGTTATCGTCATTTCCCGTTCAAGCAAAAGGCCCCGCAATGAACCGTGACAGTCGTTACCTGGAATCGATCCTGCACCACGACATCCCCTTGACCCGGGACATGGGCCTCAAGGTGCTCGACTGGCAGGCCCGGCAACTGCGCCTGTCCTTGCCGCTTGCGGCCAACGTCAACCACAAGAGCACCATGTTCGGTGGCAGCCTGTATTGCGGCGCGGTGCTCGGCGGCTGGGGCTGGCTGCACCTGGCCCTGCGCGAGGAAGGCATCGAAGACGGGCATATCGTGATTCAGGAAGGGCAGATCAGTTATCCGCTGCCGGTGACCCGCGATGCGACCGTCGTCTGCGAAGCGCCCGAGGAAAAGGTCTGGAAGCGCTTCCTGGCCACCTACCGGCGTTACGGACGGGCACGGCTGGCGTTGCAGACGCGGGTGATGAATACCGGCAGCGAGGACCCGGCGGTGCAGTTTGAGGGGCAGTACGTGTTGCACCGCTAAAAAACTTGTGGCGAGGCATCGCTGTGTGGGAGCAAGGCTTGCCCGCGATGGATGCGCTGCGGTCTTTCAGGGACCGAGGCGCATCCATCGCGAGCAAGCCTTGCTCCCACAATTCCCTCGCCACAAAGGATCGAGCCAGGCTTAAGAGCGAGCAAGCTCCAGCAATTTTCCACGCCACGCCGCTTTCGCCGGCAACGCCAGGAACGACGTATTTAACAGCGACTCACGCGGTGGATAACAGAACGGTTCGCCGCTCAAGTCCAACACCTCGCCACCCGCACCTTCCAATACACCCTGGGCGGCGGCGGTGTCCCACTGGGAGGTCGGTGCCAGCCGTGGATAACAATCCGCCGCGCCTTCGGCCACCAGGCAAAACTTCAACGAACTGCCGATACTGGTCAGCTGCAGCTCGCCCAGGCTTGCGCTCAAGCCATCCAGCAGGCGTTCCTGCTCCGGGCTGGTGTGCCGACGGCTGGCGACCACGGTAAAAGCTTCACCCGGGGCCAGGACGTCACGAACCGCGATAGGCAAAGGCACGCCGCCCTTGTCGCCACGCCAGGCGCCCAGCCCTGCACCGCCAACGTAGAAGCGCCCATTGGTGGGCATCGACACCACGCCGAACACCACACGGCCCTGCTCCACCAACGCGATGTTGACGGTGAACTCCTCGCTGCCGGAAATGAATTCCTTGGTGCCATCCAGCGGGTCTACCAGCCACCAGCGATGCCAACCGGCGCGCACGCTTTGGGCAATATCGGCGTCTTCTTCGGAGAGGATCGGAATATCCGGGGCCAGCGCCATCAGCCCGGCCACGATCACATCATGAGCGGCCATGTCTGCGGCGGTCACCGGCGACTCGTCGGCCTTGTGGTTGACCTGCACGTTGGCGCGCCAGAACGGCAGGATCGCTTCACCGGCCTGGAGCGCCAGTTCGACTACAGGGGCCATCAACGGATGAGGGAAAGTCATGACAGGAACGCTCCACGCTGGGTCAGCAGGTCACGGGCCAGGTACAGCGCCGCCAAGGCCCGGCCCTCCGTGAACTGCGGGTTCTGTGCCAGGGCCGACAGCTCACGCAGGTTGACCTTGTCCACGCGCATCGGCTCGGGCTCGTCACCCTCCAGCCGTTCTTCATACAGATCGGTCGCCAGCACCACCTGGATCTTCTGGCTCATGTAGCCGGGGGACAGCGACAGTTCGGTCAGGTGTTCCAATTGACGCGCTCCGAAACCGGCCTCTTCCTTGAGCTCCCGTTCGGCCGCCGCCAGCACATCTTCACCAGGCTCGATCAAGCCCTTGGGCAGGGACAGTTCATAAGCGTCGGTGCCACCGCAATACTCTTCCACCAACACCGCGTGGTCGGCATCGAGCATCGCCACGATCATCACCGCGCCATAACCTGCGCCCTTGCTCGCCAGACGTTCATAGGTGCGCTCCACACCGTTGGAAAACCGCAATTTCAGTTCTTCCACGCAAAACAGGCGGCTGGTAGCGACGATCTGGCGATCGAGTATGGTGGGTTTCTGGCGCATAAACGGCTCCCTGGGCGATAGCGGGCTACTATACCCGGCCTATTCTGATTGTTTGTGTCGGATATCCGATTACCGCTGGAGAAGTTTTATGGCCTTGCTGCCCTGGCATGAGATCGATACGGTTCTGCTGGACATGGACGGCACCCTGCTGGACCTGCATTACGACAACCATTTCTGGCTCGAACACCTGCCCCAGCGCTACGCCGAACTGCATGGCGTGAGCCGGGCGATGGCCGAGATGGAGTTGCAGCCGCTGTTCGAGCGCAACGCCGGCCAGTTGCAATGGTATTGCCTGGATTTCTGGAGCACCGAGCTGAAACTGCCGGTGCGCGAACTGAAGTTGGAAACCGCGCACCTGATCGCCTTGCGCCCGGACGCCGATACATTCCTGGCGGCGATCCAGCGGGCCGGCAAGCGCGTGGTGATGATCACCAACGCCCACCGCGATTCATTGTCCCTGAAGCTGGAGCGCATCGAACTGGCCCCTTACTTCGACCGTTTGATCAGTTCCCACGACTACGGCTTCCCCAAGGAAAACCCGCAATTCTGGGATGCGCTGCAAGCCGACTTGAATTTCGACCCGGCCCGCAGCCTGTTCATCGACGACACCCTGCCGGTGCTGCGCAGCGCCCGGGACTTCGGCGTGGCGCACTTGCTGGCCGTGAGCGAGCCGGATAGCCGCAAAGGGCCGAAGGACACGGGGGAGTTTGAGGCGTTGGGGGATTATCGGGACTTGATTGCCGGGCTTTGAACCGTGTCGTACTCATCGCGAGCAGGCTCGCTCCCACAGTTGGATCGGGGCACGGCCGGAGAAATAGGCCGGCTGTCAGGCCGCCTCGCGAGCAAGCTTTGCTCCCACAGGTCCCACTCAAACAGATCTGATGGATGTACGACTGGGAGAGTCAGGTCGGCTGNCCACAGGTCCTGCTCAAACAGATCTGATGGGTGCACGACCGGGAGAACCAGGCCGGCTGTCAGGCCGCCTCGCGAGCAAGCTTTGCTCCCACAGGTCCYRCTCAAACAGATCTGATGGATGTACGACTGGGAGAGTCAGGTCGGCTGTCAGGCCGCCTCGCGAGCAAGCTTTGCTCCCACAGGTCCYRCTCAAACAGATCTGATGGATGTACGACTGGGAGAGTCAGGTCGGCTACTAGGCCGCCTCGCGGTGGACGTTGATCTCGGCGCCCCGTTAACCACGCTGGCCGAGCGCAGGCATTGTGGAGTGGGCATCCCGGCATGGATGCCGGGATAGCCGCGCTGGGCCATGGATGGCCCTTCGCGGCGGGCCCACGGAGCAATGCCTGCGTTCGGGCATGCCGAGCCTAAGCGAGGCACCGAGTGGTGGGGCAAAAAGCGTTTTGCTTACTTTTGACTGGGCCGGCTTCCGGGCTTTTCAAAAGTGAGCCGCCGTCAGGGCGGAACCCTAAGTGGCCGTTACCGCAGCAATGGATATGCACCCGATCAACAACATCCTGGCTGTCAGGCCTGAAGGTTACTCGGGAATACGCAACACCTGTCCCGGATAGATCTTGTCCGGGTGCGACAGCATCGGTTTGTTGGCCTCGAAAATTTTCTGGTACTTATTCGCATCACCATAAACACGCTTGGAAATGGCACTCAAGGTGTCACCTTTTTCGACTGTCACAAACTTGGCCTCTTTAGCCACCGGACCAGTCACCGTAATCTGGTCGTCGACACTGCCGACACCGGCGATATTGCCCACCGCCAACAGGATCTTTTCCTTTTCTTCCTGGCTCGCTACTTCACCAGTGACGATGACTTTGTCGCCGTCGATGGTCGCCTGGACATTCGGATTACCCAGACCGACCTTTTCAATATGCGCTTTCAGTTGTTCGCTGGCATTGGCATTGCCGGGGGTCAGCAGGTCGATCAGCTTTTCACCGGCTTCCTTCACAAAGCTAAAAATACTCATGGCACACGCTCCTTGATTTAAGTGTCCAGACGCAAAGACTAGACCAGGCGAGACGAACCCGGTTCCCAACCGACCAATGACCCCGCCACGCGCAAGCGCTAGAATCCGAACCTTCCTGCGCCCTGGAGCGAAGATGGACATCAAGCAGCTGAAATTTCTCATCGCGCTGGACGAAACCCGTCACTTCGGCCAGGCCGCCGCACGCTGTCATATCACCCAGCCAACCTTGTCGATGCGCCTGCGCAGTCTTGAAGAAGAACTCGACCTGCCGCTGGTCAATCGCGGCCAGCGCTTTGAAGGCTTCACTGCGCCGGGGGAACGGGTACTGGCCTGGGCGCGTACGGTGCTGGCGGCCTATGACGGGCTGCAGGCCGAAGCGGCGGCCTGTCGTGGCAACCTGGTGGGTACGCTGCGCCTGGGCGTGGTGCCGTTGTCGGACTTCGACCCGCTGGCGATGATGCAGCGCTTGCACGCCGAGCACCCCAGCCTGCGTTTCGAATTGTCGTCCCTGAGCTCCGAACGCATCCTCGAACAGTTGGCGAACAATCGTATCGACCTGGGTATTTCCTACCTGGAACGCCTGGACAACGAACGCTTCGAAGCCCTGCCCTTCAGCCACACCCGCATGGGCCTGCTCTACGACCAGCGCTTTTTCTTCTTCGGCGAACAGCCGCTGAGTTGGGAAGCGCTGATCGAGCTGCCCCTGGGCATGCTCACCAGCGGCATGCACTTTCGCCAATCCATCGACCACAACTTCCACAGCCGGGGCCTCACGCCTCAACCGCTGTTGCAAACCGACGCAGTGCATCAATTGTTACAAGCTGTGCACGGCGGACTGTGTTGCGCGGTGATGCCCTTGGACAGCGGCCTGAATGTGCTGACCGAAGACTTGCGCATCCAGCCCATCGAAAGCGCGCAGACGTTGGTCCCGCTGGGCCTGATCATGCGGCGCGGCGCACCACGTTCGGCCTTGGCAGAGGCCTGTTTTGCCCTCTACCAGAAATCATCGACGACATCTTGATCGACGTCATCTATTGAGAGATCAGTAATAGCGATTAGACGTGGCAGATTGCCGCATTTAGTCTTAACACTATTCCTACTTTCAGTGATGCCTATGAACGACAAGCCTCCGGTCAGTCCAGCGCCAGCGATGGAAACATCCGCGCCGGCCGCCAGCCAGAGCTATCGCTACTGCAATCTGGACCACTCCCAATCGGACAGCACCGCGCTGGCCGAGGAAGTGGCGCTGGCGATTGCCTATAACGGCATCAGCCAGGCGGTCATGCTGGTCACCCCTACCGACCTTGAAGACTTCATCGTCGGCTTCAGCCTCGGCAGCGGCATCATTGAAGACGCATCGGACATCTATGACCTGCAACTGAGCGGCACGGGTGCTGCGCACCATGCCGAGGTGACCATCGCCAACCGTGCCTTCTGGAACCTCAAGCAGCAACGCCGGCAATTGACGGGCACCAGTGGCTGCGGCTTGTGTGGCGTGGAAGCAGTGGAACAGGCATTGCCAAACCTCAAGGTGCTGCCCGGCGCAGCGCTGCCACCCGCGCAATGGCTCGATGGCCTGCGTGACCGTATCAGCCAGTTCCAGCCCCTGGGCCAATACTGCGGCGCAGTCCATGCCGCGTTGTTCATGAACGCCCAGGGCGAATTGCTGCTGGGTCGCGAAGACATTGGCCGGCACAACGCCCTCGACAAGCTGATCGGCGCGTTGATCCGGCAGCAGATCCCGGTGGCCGGCGGCGTGGCGATCGTCACCAGCCGTTGCAGCCTCGAACTGATCCAGAAAGTCCTGCGGGCCGGCATCCAGACCCTGGTCAGCCTGTCGTCGCCCACCGGCCTTGCGGTGCAGTGGGCCCGCCAACACAACCTCAACCTCATCCACCTGCCGCAAAAAAGTGCGCCGCGGGTCTACAGCCCTGCGATGGAGAAACAAGCGTGAGCAATCATCAACAAGCCGACCAGAAACCCGTACCGCGCTACAAGCCCTACAAGGGCCCGGCCGGTGGCTGGGGTGCGCTGATCAGCGTCGCTCAGGCCTGGTTGACCAGCGACAATGCGCTGAAAAACATCCGCATGATGCTCAAGACCAACCAGAATGGCGGTTTTGACTGCCCAGGCTGTGCCTGGGGTGACTCGCCGGAAAGCGGCGTGGTCAAGTTCTGCGAGAACGGCGCCAAGGCCGTGAACTGGGAAGCCACCAAGCGCCGCGTCGATGGCGCATTTTTCGCCAAGCACAGCGTCAGTTCGCTGCTGGAGCAGAGCGACTACTGGCTCGAGTACCAGGGTCGCCTGACCGAGCCGATGCGCTACGACGCCGAAACCGACCGCTACAAACCCGTCAGTTGGGAAGCGGCGTTCGACCTGATCGGCAAGCACCTGCAAGGGTTGTCCAGCCCGAACCAGGCCGAGTTCTACACCTCGGGCCGGGCCAGCAACGAAGCGGCCTACTTATATCAGCTGTTCGTGCGCGCCTACGGCACCAACAACTTCCCCGACTGCTCGAACATGTGCCACGAGGCCAGCGGCGTAGCGCTGTCCCAGAGCGTGGGCGTGGGCAAGGGCACGGTGACCTTCGACGATTTCGAGCACGCCGACGCGATTTTCGTCTGGGGCCAGAACCCCGGGACTAACCATCCGCGGATGCTCGAACCGCTGCGCGAGGCGGTGAAACGCGGCGCCCAAGTGGTCTGCATCAACCCGCTCAAGGAGCGTGGCCTGGAGCGTTTCCAGCATCCGCAGAACCCTATCGAAATGCTCACCAACGGCAATAAACCGACCAACACCGCCTATTTCCGCCCGGCCCTGGGTGGCGACATGGCGATCTTGCGCGGCATGGCGAAGTTCCTGCTGCAGTGGGAGCGCGAAGCGCAGAACACCGGCGCTTGCGCAGTGTTCGACCACGCATTCCTCAATGAGCACAGCACCAACGTATTGGATTACCTGGCTGCGGTCGACGACACGCCGTGGGAACAGATCGTCGAGCAATCGGGCATGACCCTGGTCGACATCGAGCAAGCGGCGCGCATGTACGCCAAGAGCGAGAACGTGATCATGTGCTGGGCGATGGGTATCACCCAGCACCGTCATTCGGTGGCGACCATCCAGGAAATCGCCAACGTGATGATGCTGCGCGGCAACATCGGCCGGCCAGGCGCAGGCCTGTGTCCGGTACGCGGCCACAGCAACGTTCAGGGTGACCGGACCATGGGCATCAACGAGCGTCCGCCAGTGGCGTTCCTCGACTCGCTGGAGCGGCGCTTCCAATTCAAGGTACCGCGTGAAAACGGCCACAACGTGGTCGAGGCGATCCACGCCATGGCCGACGGCCAGGCGAAGGTGTTCATCGCCCTGGGCGGCAACTTCGCCCAAGCCACGCCGGACAGCCATCGAACGTTCCAGGCCTTGGCCAATTGCGACCTGACGGTGCAGATCAGCACCAAGCTCAACCGCAGCCATCTGGCTCACGGCAAGGAAGCGCTGATCCTGCCGTGCCTGGGCCGTACCGACATCGACCTGCAAACCGAAGGTGCGCAAGCGGTGACCGTGGAAGACTCCTTCAGCATGGTGCATGCCTCCATGGGCCAGCTGCAGCCGCTGTCGAACCAGATGCGCTCCGAACCGTGGATCATCGCCGGCATTGCCGCCGCCACGCTGGGTAGCCGTCCGGTGGACTGGAACTGGCTGGTGGCCGACTACAGTCGCATCCGCGACCTGATCGCCGACACCGTACCCGGCTTCAAGGACTTCAACGAAAAGCTGAAGAATCCCGGTGGGTTCTACCTGGGCAACAGCGCCGGTTCGCGGCGCTGGAACACCCCGTCGGGTCGCGCCAACTTCAAGCCCAACCGGTTGCCGACCGACCTTGTGCATGAACGCACCCGGGCCACCGGCCAATTGCCCGACCTGATCATGCAGTCCATGCGTTCCCACGATCAGTACAACACCACCATCTATGGCCTGGATGACCGCTATCGCGGTGTGAAGGGCCAGCGTGACGTGTTGTTTGCCAACGAAGCAGACATCATTCGCCTGGGCTTCAAGCCGGGGCAGAAAGCCGACATCGTCTCGCTCTGGGATGACGGCCGCGAACGGCGGGTCAAGGGCTTTACCCTGCTGGCATTCGACATTCCTGCCGGGCAGGCTGCGGCCTATTACCCTGAAGTCAACCCGCTGGTGCCACTGGAAAGCACGGGCGACGGCAGCCACACCCCAACGTCGAAATTCGTCGCGATCCGCCTGGAAGCGGCGAGCGAGAATGGATTGATCCTGGCCAAGTCGGCCTGATACACACATCTATGGCGAGGATTTAGGTTTGTGTGGGAGCAAGGCTTGCCCGCGATGAAAGCGATGCGGTCTTGCAGAAATAGAGTCGCCTGTGTCGCGAGCAAGCTTTGCTCCCTCACAGTTTTGCTCCCATGATCGTACTTTTCGAACGCCCACAAAAAAGGCCGTTTTCCCTAGAAAACGGCCTGTCTCAAGTAGCTAAAGACCGGCCAATTTGCCTTAAGTTCCCTCCGAAAAACAATAACTTAGAGAATTGTGCACAAGTCGTGTTACTCGTCGGATTTCTATTGTAACCAAGCGAAGCCAGCCTCAGGATCGCGCCGTCATCCCTTTGAGGCTCCTCTATGAAGTTCTCCTCCATTCTCTTGTTGTCCCTTAGCCTGGCCAGTGGCGTCGCTTCTGCCGGTGGTACTGCCGAAGCAGGTGTGGGCGGCGCATTGGGCGGGGTTTTGGGTTCGGTCGTCGGCCAGTCCCTGGGCGGCAACACCGGTTCCACTATCGGCGCGGCGCTGGGCGGTGCGGGCGGCAGTGCAGTCGGTGCAGACAGACACAGCCGCGGCGAAGCAGCGATCGGCGGTGCGCTGGGCGCAGCCGGCGGTAACGTGGTCGGCCGTAGCGTCGGCGGCACCACTGGCAGCCTGATCGGTGCGGCGGCGGGCGGCGGCGCTGGTGGCGCGCTGGGTAACTACATGGGCAAGGACGATGACGATGATCGTCGTTACGACGGTCGCCGTGGTGATCGCCGCTACTACCGTGACGGCCACCCAGGTCGCGGCCATGCCTACGGGCATCGCAAAAAACATCATCGCTACTACCGCGACTAACGGCTGACGGATAACCGCCGTTGAAGATCGCAGCCTCCGGCAGCTCCAAGAGCTGACAGGAGGCTGCGATTTTTTGTTTCAGACCACCAACTGTTCCAAAGCCCCACGTAGCCGGTCCGGAATCGCCACCGGCCGATTCGACGCCCGGTCCACGAATACGTGAACAAAACGCCCCGCCGCGCAGGCCTCCTCCTCGCCCGCCTTGAACACCGCCAGCTCGTACTGCACCGAACTGCTGCCCAGCTTGCCGACCCGCAGGCCGATTTCAATCCGGTCTGGAAAGGCGATCGAGGCAAAGTAGTCACAGGCTGAACTCACCACGAACCCCACCACCTCTCCGTCATGGATATCCAGGCCACCAACTTCGATCAGGTAGGTATTCACTGCGCTATCGAAAAAGCTGTAATAGGTGACGTTATTGACGTGACCATACACATCGTTGTCGTGCCAGCGCGTGGTAATGGGTTGCAAGTGTCGGTATTCGTTGCGTTGGGGCATCAGGTGTCCTTTACGGTTGCTCAATGATCTTGACGTGGCCCGGCCTCAGGCCTGTGCGAATCCCTTGCCCTGCGCTGCCAGCTCGCCAATCAGGCGCGCGGGCTTCCACTGGTCGCCCTGCTTCGTTTCGAGCTCCAGCAGGCGTGCGTGGATATCCTCCAGCCCCTGCCCGTCAGCCCAGGCCATAGGCCCGCCCTTGTCGGCAGGGAAGCCATAGCCGTTGAGATAGACCAGGTCGATATCGTGGGCCGACTCGGCAATGCCTTCCTGCAGGATCTTTGCCCCCTCGTTGACCAGCGCCAGCAAGCACCGCTCGAGGATTTCTTCCGGGCCAATCTCGCGCCGCTGGAAACCCAGCGCTTCACTGACCTGTAGCACCAGCGCATCGACCTCGACATCATGCTCGGCCTGTCGACTGCCCGGCTCGTAGTGATAGTACCCATTGCCGCTTTTCTGGCCGAACCGACCCAGCTCGCACAACCGGTTGTCCACCTGCACCTCGGGCGCATCCTGGCCCTTGCCCGCCAGCTCACGGGCGCGCCACTCCAAGTCGATGCCAACGACGTCGTACATACGGAACGGCCCCATGGCGAAGCCAAAGCCTTGCAACGCCGCATCCACCTGATGGGGGAATGCCCCCTCCAGCAGCATCTTGCGCGCTTCCAGCACATAAGGATGAAGCATTCGGTTGCCAATGAATCCATGGCAATTGCCTGATACAACGCTGACCTTGCCCATGCGCTTGCCCAGCACCAGCGCTGCGTCCAGCACCGCTTTGGAGGTTTGTGCGCCGCGAACGATTTCCAGCAGCTTCATGATGTGCGCCGGGCTGAAGAAATGCAGGCCCAGGACTTGGGTTGGCCGACGGGTGACAGCGGCGATGGCATCGATGTCCAGCGCCGAGGTGTTGCTCGCCAGGATAGCCTCGGGCTTGAGCAGGCCGTCCAGTTCACGAAAGATTTTCTGTTTGAGTTCGAGGTTTTCGTAAACCGCTTCGATCACCAGGTCCACATTGCCGATTGCCGCGTAATCATCCGCCCGTGTCACCCGGGCGATCCGCGCGTCGGCCTCACCCTGATCGATACGGCCCTGACGCACGCCATGGGCATAGGTCTCGGCCACGGCGACCAGTGCCTGCTCGAGCATCTGCGGATTGTTGTCGACCCACTGCACCGCCACGCCGGCATTGGCCAGGCACATCACGATGCCCCGGCCCATGGTGCCTGCACCGACCACCGCGGCACGCTGAATATCGAAAGGTGTCTGGCTCATGTTTGCTCTCTTGTTGGCGATCCGAAGACAGCCTTCACCTTAGTCAGCCGCCGATTATTTTTGAAATTTATTCGTGTGATGCAGGGCATTCAGCGGATGGATGCAGCTCACAGGTGCGCTTGGGCCCACTGACGAACTTCAGCGTATGGATACGCCTCCAGTGCGGCATATCCCTGGATCTTCCGCGCCTTCAATCGGGTGAACAGCGGCACGCTGATTCCGCACAGGAAGCGGGTGAGGTGCTCGGCAGACGGCACGCTGCCGCTATGCTGCTCGTGCTTGTGGATAAAGTCGCCACACAGCGCCTCGAAGTTTTTATCCACAAGCGCCGGCAACGGAGGCGGCTCCGGCAGGCGAGCGACATGCCCATGGCACACCGAACAATGGCCGCACTGGCGTGGCGCATGGTCATCGCCGAAATATTGCGCCAGGCGGTAACCCAGGCAACGGTCGGTGGCGAACAACTCGAGCATGGCGTGGATCCGCGCGATTTCACCTTGCTCGTGCCGGGTGAAATAGGCGTGTAGCTCGGAGCTCAAGACCTGCGTATCCAGGTCCCCTTCCAGCACGCTGTACACCTCGGTCATCTGTTTGCTTTCCAGCTCGATCCAGCCCTTTTCCTGGAAATAATCCAGCGCCTTGACCACGCGATTACGCTCAGCGTGATATTGCTGGTACATCCCGTCGAAATTCACCGTGGCCCAGGCCCGGGCGCGACTGGAGGTCTGGATGATGGCCGAGACGAAGTCCCTTCGCTCGCCTTCGAAGCGCTCCAGCAATTCTTGTGGCTCAGTCAGGAACTTGAAGCGGTACTCCGCGAAATAGGCATAGCGCGGCGCGATCAGCCGACGTAGCTCCAACTGGACCAGCAACGTCTTGAGTGGCAACTGCCGGATGTTGCTCTGGTCCGCCAGAGGTCCCAGCAAGAACTCCCATTGCCCATCGGGAGCGGCGGCCTGCAGCTCATCGAGCACGCAACGAATGCCTGCAAGCTCCGGTGTATCGCCATACACAAAGTTTTCCAGCACGTTGAGACTGTCGCGGTTGGCCAGCACCAGGCAATCGGAAGGCTGCCCATCCCGACCGGCGCGGCCGATCTCCTGGCTGTAGTTTTCGATGGACTTGGGCAGGTCGAAATGCACGACGTTGCGAATGTCACTCTTGTCGATGCCCATGCCAAAAGCGATGGTCGCGACGATGCAATTGGATTGCCCGCCCATGAACCGCCGCTGGATATCTTCGCGTTGTTCATGGGGCAAACCGGCGTGATAGGCCTCGGCCTCGATCCCGTGCCGACCCAGGTGTTCGGCAATCTGCTCGGCGGTTCGCTGCAAGGTCACGTAGACGATGCTCGGCTGCCCGGCACGCTCGCCCAGCCACTGCACCAGCCGTGCGCGCTTGTCGGCACCACTCACGGGCTCGACCAGCAGATTGAGGTTCGAGCGGTAGAAACCGGTTGTCACCACATCGGCGGCGGCGATGGCGAATTTCGCCTGCATGTCGGCGATGACCTTGGGTGTAGCGGTGGCCGTCAGCAACAATACCTGAGGAATATTGAACTCACGCTGGTAATCGGGAAGCTTGAGGTAGTCAGGTCGAAAGTTATGCCCCCATTCCGAAATACAGTGGGCCTCGTCCACCACCAGCAACGAGATCTGCACCTGCTGCAAGAAATTGCGAAAACGCTCGTTCTTCAGGCGCTCCACGGAGATCATCAGGATCTTCAACTCGCCCGAACGGGCCCGCGCCATGGCATCGTTGGCTTCGTCACGCCCCTGGGCCGAATCGATACTCGCCGCCGCGATGCCGTGGCGCTTGAGGAACGCCAACTGGTCCTGCATCAGCGCCAGCAGTGGCGAGACCACCAGGGTCAGGTGCGGCAAGAGCAGGGCCGGCAATTGATAACACAAGGACTTGCCTGAGCCGGTGGGGAAAATGGCCGCTGCCGACCGACCGGCCAGCACGGCGCCGATGACCGCCTCCTGACCGGGACGAAACTGTGGATAACCGAAAACCTGTTCCAGGGTGCTGTGCATGCGCGGTCGCTCCTTTGACTGCTGCGATGCCCAAAGCCTAGCGGGACAACGCGGCGAGTCGAGAAAAGGTCGGGGTCGAATCGATACGGGATGATACAGCTTGGTGCCTAAGACCTGGTCCGGGAAATAAACCACGGGAAATGCGAAGCAATCTACCGCCAGCGGCGTTGGCGGTTGGATTCAAGCTGGATGATTACCAAACATCCCGATAATCAAAAGACACCTGATAGTCGTATATCGATAAATCCAAGGCATGCTCGAAATGTGGCTGTAGGATTTCAGCCCATTCGGTACTCACGTCGAAGCCTCCATTATTGATATTGTTTTCCAAAGGAAGATCCAGATCGTCGAGAACAATAGAATCGTCTCCAAAATCCTTCGAATACTCTTTTCCGACCAAAACCTCCGTTTCTTTATCGAACCATCTCAACCTGACTTTTAATCCCATACCATCCTCACAGAAATTTTTTGATATTACGTTTCGGATTCGGTTTTTTCTTCTGCTCACCCGTAAGGTGATCAAATGAACCCAAATGGCTACCATCGCTCGCGCGATACACCTCTAGTTCAGCGTGCCTGGAGTCCCACTCGTAAATCTTCCTGCCCTTAGCATCCGTCCAGCGCTCCCGAAACCCACCGCCGCCTTGACGTGGCGTCTTTGCTTTGACTTCGAGCAAGCCGTTAAAGCCAGTTATTTCGCGTGTTCTTGGCGCCGGATGATAGTCATGCCCCGCCTCTGGCAACCCCTTACGGCGAATACTAAAAACTATATACAACGGCGAAACCCCAGAATCCGCCGGAAACACAAGAATGAAATCCTTGTACTGCGGCGGATAAATCGGGTTGACGATGATGCTGTCCGCCGCAGGCGTTGGCGGAAAAATCCAGATGTGCGGAGCCTGTGGCGCAGCCTCCAGCGCCGGGATGCCCAGCGTCGTAGAAGGATCGACCGCAGGCGTCCAGATCAATTCGACTCCATCGCCAAAGTCCGCCACTTGCTGCGCGCCGCGGACCTGGAACGTCACCACAGGAATCATTTCCCACTCACGTCGCGTCTGGGTGTTGTAGCCGTATCCCTTGAGCGTGCCATCGACCTGGGTTTCGACATGCAACCGAACCCGCGTACGGGCCTGCTCCTGGGAGCGCAATTGCTCTTCGGTGTACAACGAACCGTCACCCAGGTTCGAGGGCATCAGCAACCCCACCAGACCGATCAGTGCACCCGCCGCCACCGGAGCACTGACCGCGCCAGCAGCCTCGGCAGCAGCACCAAGGGAGACCGGCATCGTCCGCCCCAAGGCAAACGTACCGAAGCTTGCCGGTAACGACCCACTGATACTCTTAAGCTGAATGCGCCCTGACTCGTCAGCTTGACGCCCGCCCAACAAGTAAATTGGCCGTACTCCCTCAGGGCTTCAGTCGGGATGTACCCGGTCGGGTTGTGGTAGTCGATGACTGAATCAGGCAGCTTGCAGGACTTTGCAAATACGCAGCCCTTCACATCGGAAGGTGATGCTTCGCGGACCTGGGCCAGACGCTCGCTCATGTACGCCGTCTGCCTGGCGAGCATGGCCTCATAGGTGTGTTGATCGGCATCTCTTTTTGCCAGTTCGCTGGGGGTCATGGCCCGCAGGATCCTGTAGCCCCGATCGCCACCGTAATGCTCCCAGACCTGCGGAGCACCGGTCTTTCCTTTCGTCATGCTTCATCCCTGCTCGGTCGCCGTTACCCCCATTGAAAGGGCGTGGCGAACCTTACCGAGCGGCCAGGGAAATACTCAGCAGACGGTTCCGAGACTGCTGTGAGATCTTTCTTCTTTTCCAACGAGCAACGATTTCACCCTAAACTTTCCCTCCAGACGGACGCACGCCAACCTCCCGGAAACCTCGCCATGTACCTCGCCCCAGACTTCCCCGACGATCACGCCATGCGCCAGCTCATGGAACTGCTGCACGAAGAGATCGGCCTGCCTGAACGCAAGACGATCCGCCTGGACACCGCGATCAATCTCGACCTGGGTTGTGACGGCGCGGATGCCCGGCATCTGATGGAGGCCTTGGAGGAGCGGTTCGCCATCGAGCTCATCGACTACGACGCCTACCGCTATTTTCAGCCTGAAGGATTTGATGTGTTTCAAAAGCGCAGGGCCAAGGGCCGTGGGAACAAGATGCCACTGACCATCGGCATGCTTTACAAGGCGATCAAGGCACAACGATGGGATACGCGGGAAGTGGAAGAAGCCTAGCTGATCGGGGCGCCTCAAAGAGTCGCATCGAGTAGGAGGCGGATTTACATCCGCCGTCCTCTCACACCACCGTACGTACGGTTCCGTATACGGCGGTTCAGGTTATGCGGATAAACCATTGATC